>JAKAFU010000017.1 GCA_021825865.1 bacterium | reverse complement strand
GGATGTTTATATCCCGCGATATTATAATCGATGAAGACGAAGACGTAAGAACGCAGCAATATGAGCTCTGGAAGAGATTTATCAAATCAAGCGGAGAAGACCCGGAATTTTGGTATTCAAAACATATGCAAAAAGACACGCCCGTTACTCTCAGCGAACATTTTGCATGGCTGAAAGATGCAGGGTTTATAAAACGTAAAAACTGCAATTTTAACTAATAAATTAATTATTCCTGCAAGTTATAATTTGAAATATCTCGTCTTTTTCTGTCGGACACTTAAAGTATATCATTTAGCCTATCTCTTTTGTAAGAGCTTTGTATAAGGTTTTATCTTAGTAAAGCTTTCTTATGTCGTATATGTTTTCGCGACTTCAAATCTCTTTTTTTTAAAATTTAAAAAGGATAATAAATCTCATATTGAATATCAAGGGATATTTTTGCCCGAATTAAAATAGCAAAAATGTCTTTGTTAACTGTCAAAAGTATGCAATTTTATTAATAGCAATTTTTGGGAAACCAACATTGCAAAATTAGGTAATTTTGTTTGCAATAATTGGTAATTATATTATGCAATAAACACTTATTTGAATTATCGACATCAAAGTACTCTGGAATGTTGTCTAATTTTAATAGAGAAATTGCAAATAAAGGTTTAGCTAGCAGAGAATTAAAGGATTTTTACGTTGAAATATTTGACAAACGGCAGGAATGAGATTATAAAGTATATAAGTTCGTTAATGAAGAAGTAAAAGAATGGCTTGATAAAGCTGAAAAACTTTATAAATCAAATTGAAATTTTAACATTTAAAATCATTAAAGAAAAAGAATTTCCAAATAATAAAATCTAAAATTTTGGTTTTAACGTCAATATTTATATATAACGAATATTATTAATTCATTCTTGCAGACATTATAATAAGCTTTTTTAATGATTTGTTTGAATATATTTATTATAATAATTAAATTAAATTAATTATTGAACATTTCTCCGCATTATTTATGGCAATATGATTCATTATCAATACAAAAAACCGCAAATACTTTTCGTAGGCATCAATCCGCATTTTGGGTCATACGATAAAGGCGTACCGTTTTCTAATAATAAAATGTTTTGGTATCTTCTTTCCGATGCCGGGATTATCGGGGAAAAAAGGAATGAACTTAAGGACGACGACTCATTAAGATTATTATACAACACTAAGTTTAATAAATTCTATAAATTGGGATTTATAAATATTATTAACAGACCTACCCGTGATGTTTCTAAAATTCATACCGGCGAAGAATTACCGGGACGTAAAAAGATTTGTTCAATAATAAAAGAGGAGAAGCCTAAAGTAGTCTGTTTTATCGGCAAAATAACTTATGAAAAATATATAAATTCAAAAGATTTTACATTTGGTTGGCAAAAAGAATCTATCGGCGAAACAAAATTCTATGTCATGCATTTTCCATTGAGAGGGGAGGCTGTTATAAGGATTAATGAATTAAAAGAAATTGCGCGGGCGGCTTCGTTTTTTAATCCTTAACGTTCACGCTTAACACGTTGACGTCCCCTTTTTCGATACCCGCCAATATGGTTTTTGTCGTCTTTTTCTTTGTCGTTGCAAACGGGTTTGTATCCTTTAAATTTCATTACGCTTGCATGGGCTCCCTCTATATATACGCAGCCGACTTTAACCGTAATAACCGTCTGGTCGTACATGGCGGAAGACATCTGAGACGCTATAAAAGACGCTATAAAACAGTTTAAGATTAAATTCTAAACTTTGTTCCTCGTCTTCGGATAAGCCGTTAATAGATTTATTGACGTCTGCCGGTCTAATTGCTTCGTGAGCGTCTTTGGAACCGTCCTTATTTTTATAGATGCAATTTTCAAAATATTTATCTCCGAATTTGGAAATTATATAACTTTTTGCCATAAGGTGTATATTCCGTTCTTACTGAACACTCTTTACGGAAATTACTGGACAGCGATTACGTTTTTAATTAGACACTTATCTCGCAGTTGACCCTTATTATTGTTTAGTATATTATACAATTCTAAATCGAGATTTGGGTAATATCCAAATGAAACCTGCGAATTAAATAGAAGACAATCGCGAGATACTCAAATCAAAATTAAACTATATCGTTCTTTAAAGCGTCTCCGGTTGCCGCCACCATAGGATGAAGGGAGGGAGTCAGCCTCGGCTGGCTTCCGAATTGCATCGTGGCTATGTCCGTAGCAGTTGCATGCATCTGAATAGCGAGACCTATCGTATTGACTAATTCTCCCGTGGTAGAACCGCCCGTAATTTGACCTCCGAGCAGCTGCAAAGAATCTTTTGAAAATATTAAACGGCAATATATTTCGACGGTACCCGGCATCGAAGCCGGATGGTGGTCGGGAAGTCTCGATTCTCCTATAAGTATGTTGAACCCTTCGGCAACGGCCTGAGCTTCCGTCAAGCCTGCCACACCGAAAGCAAGTCCGTCGATTTCGCTTGAGTAAACCGATACCGACCCCGCATTATATCGGGATAAGCGCAGATTAAACAAGTTCATTCCCGCTATCCTGCCTTCCGCCGCCGCCGCGGAAGCAATCATGGAATGATTTGCCTTTCTGGTAAAAAAATCCTGCTTATGAGCACAGTCTCCCACCGCAAATATTTTATTATCTTCACGAGTTCTCTGAAATGCATCGACCCAGACTCCCCCCGACCTTGAAAGTGTTAATCCCATTTTTTCGGCAAGTTTCACGTTAGGCCTTACTCCTATGGCAATCAATACGGCATCGACTTCAATATCGTCTTTATCTTTTATTGCGAGTCCTTTTACGTTTTTGCCGGATACGTCGGACAAAATTTCTTGAACCTGAGAGTTTGTGTGTATTTTAACTTCCCTTGATTTCAATATTTCTTCGATTCTGACGCACACGTTTTTATCGAACGAAACCTGAAGAAGATTAGGAAGCGTTTCTATTATATGCACTTCTATGCCTAATTTCCTAATTTCGTCGGCAAACTCCACACCTATAAATCCGCCGCCTATAATCGCAAGCCTTTTAACTTTAGGGATAAGGTCGTTAAATAATCTTTCCAAATAGTTATAATCTTTTTGTATAGTAAAAACGCCATTAAGCCCGGTGCCTTTTATATTTGGAATAAAATTTTCTCCTCCCATCGCCAAAACGAGCCTATCGAATTTAATTTCGGTAACTTCTTTTGAATTTTCTAGTTTATTCGGTTTGTTTTCAAAAGGACTGTCTGACGGTATTGTTTCCATATAAGCCGTGCGGCTTTTTACGTTTATATCTATAATATTCCCGATTAACAGTTCGCCGCCGGCTGCAACTAAAGGGAGTCTTCCGGCCATGTCTTCGTCGGTTCCATGAAGCGTGCCGAAAATATACGGAATTCCGCAAGGAATTACGGCGTCGAATTCCCTTCTAACCACAAGAACTTTTTTATCGGGCAAGAACTGTACGGCGGTTATTCCGGTCATCATTCCAGCCGGCCCTCCGCCTATGATAAGCACGTCGGCCGTTACAGTCTTAACCGTTTGAATATCCATATAAATTTTCTTCCGCCCCCGTTAGCATGAAATGGAATATAATAATATTTTAAATTATACCATACAAAAATGTTTTTGGCCCGCGGCCTGCCGTCCCAAATCCTGACTTAGAAATTTATATCCTTACTTTTTTTGCGCCTGAGCTCAATTTTTTAAAGCTGATAATATTTATATAATATAAAAATATATTGATAATATTAGTAATTTATAATATATTATAAAACAAGATAAATTATAACCAAAAGGTGCCTTAGTTTACCCCATATTTGTTGCATAATATAATTATATTCTGCGGGGTGATTTACAGCCGTAATGCTGTTTATTAACCATATGTATAATGAACCAATAAATCAAGACAGTAATGTAAAAATTTTACTTCCATAAATATGAAAACCGTCCGGTTTTTATTTTTTTATTTTTATTTTCATTCACCATAGTATTAATTTTGTATGTTCTAAAATACAGCCGAAAATTTTCCATAATAAAAATTTCTTGGAGCTATAAATGTATAAAATTAAAATATTATTATTCTTATTATTTTCAATGTTTTTCGTGCTCACTCTGTTCCGCTCCGAAACTTCTTACGCTATGAAACCATACGGCGTTATGATAAATAAAGTAAATTCATACTGGGCAAAGCATAATTATAAAAAAGCTTTCTCGATTCTTAAAGTATTTGCCTTAAAAGGCAATCCTGCGGCTCAGAGAAAACTCGGCTTTATGTACTTTAAGGGTTACGGCGTACCGTTAAACTACCTAAAAGCAAACTACTGGTTTAAATTAGCCGCAAAACAGGGAGACGCCGTATCACAACTGGACTTAGGCAACGATTATTTTTACGGATTGGGAACGCCTAAAAATTATAAAAAAGCTCTTTACTGGTGGAAATTATCCGCTGAGCAGAAATATATTGGAGGCGAATATAATCTCGGTTTTCAATATTATTACGGCTACGGGATTAAAAAAAAATTTAAGCAAGCCGCATACTGGTTAAAAAAAGTAGCAAATCATTACTATATTTACGGAAAATATGCTGAATTTATGCTTGGTCATATGTATTACAATAAAGAATTAATACCTGAAAAATGGATGCGGAAACATTACTGGTACAGATATGCAATCAATCAGGAATATAGTAAAATTGTCAAGACTGAAATAAATACAGCTTATGAACAGAGCTATATGCGGGATGCATATAAAAAAGCAGTTCAATGGTATAATCTGCCTGCTATACAAAATAACGCATGCGCACAAAATAATTTGGGACTCTGTTTTTTTGCAGGACACGGCGTTAAGAAAAATTACAGAATCGCGTTATTCTGGTTTAATTTAGCCGCGCGTCAAGGTAATTATACAGCGGAATACAATTTAGGCAGAATGTATTATTATGGAAAAGGCGTAAGAAGAAACTATAAATCGGCTGTACATTGGTTTAAGTTTTCTGCAAATCAGGGAGATTCATCTGCACAGGCAATGTTAGGGTATGCTTATTATAAAGGAAACGCTGTAATGAAAAATTACATTAAATCCCTTAAATGGTTTATTATTGCACGCTCTTACGGTTTTGTATTCAGTAAAAAATATTGCCTGCTTAATAGGGCTTTGAATGATTTGCTTAAACGCTGCATGAACGCAAAACAGATAAAAATTGCCGTTAATGAAGCTAAGAAATATCGCCCGATATATTAAAAAATCCTTCTATTTTATCGCCAATATAACCGCATAATTTTTAGATTGTTTTTTTAAATATTTATTGAGATAATAGCTTAATTCAAAATGAACGGATTATGGAATAAAATTGTTTGGTTAAACTGATAATGCTGCTATTTGGCAAGTAATATAATTAATATAATTCTATAATTAATTTATACTATATAAAAAAATAAAAAAACATTTAAAATAGGCCTGATAACCGTATTTATAATTATTTTATAAAAATTGAGGGAAAAATATGAAGAAAATATTTGTATTAATAAGTATATTTATGAGCTTAGCTTTTACTTCCAACGCATTTGCAAGCAGGCTGTTTTTGCCTGGATTATGGCAATATACCCAAAAAATCACGACGACTGTTTCCGGACTTGCATACTCTGCGCCGCCTATGACTTCTACTTATTCAACCTGCATCGGCAATAAATTTAAACCGCTGTTGCAGAAGAATCCCGATATGCCGGCTGAATGTCCAAAACCCGTCGTAACTATTCATGGTAAAACGGTAGTTACTAGCTTTGAATGTTCTATTAAAACCGGTTCAGAGATAAAAGAACTTATTTTTGAGTATTTTCCCAACGATAAAACAATGCATATGCATGGACATATTAATACTATCAACACATATCAAGGCAGGACAATGAATGCTAATTCAGACATCAAACTTACAGGAAAAAGAATCGGCGCATGCAGCGTTAAATAAATGAAAACCTTATTGACGAAATAATGGAGACAGATAACATTGAATTCGTTATACGGACTTAAATTCTTATTCATTTTGAAATATCCCGTCTTTTTCTCTGGATATCATAAATAATTCAATTAAAAATAAAACTGTAAGATAATAATATAACTAACTTATATATTTATAGCACGCAAGTACGAAAGTTTTGCCGACAACGCCCCAAAAAATATGGAACTTTTGCTTTATATAGAACTTGAAAAAAATTTAAGGAATTTACCGAAGTATTAATCTTTTAATCCCATACCTAGAGCGTTATAAACGTTAATGACGTCTTCCTTTACCGATAAATTTTGATTTATCAGGTTATATTCGGCATTAAGTAAATTTTCTTTATAGGTAAGATAAGTTATTTTAGAAGAAATTCCGGTTTCATACTGCACTTTATAAATATTGAAAAGTTTTAGGGCATAGCGATAATTTTTTTCGTAACTTTCCAATGTTTGCATATCTTTCTGAAAATCGGCAAGGTCGCTGTCGGTTTCGCTGAAAGCGTTTATTATGGTATTTCTGTAGTTCAATATTGCCTGCTGATACTGCAGTTTTGACCTTTTATATATGCTTATATTAGTTTTATAATTAAATATCGGCGCAAGAATATCTAATCCAAAATTCCATACGCTGTTTGCGTCGGTTACAAAGTTGTTTAAGCTTGGACTTGCATATCCATAACTTCCTGTCAGGTTAAATACGGGAAAAAAATTGGCGAGGCTTTCTTTTTTAGCGTACGCATATGCAAGAGCGTTATATTCCGCTTCTTTAACATCAGGCCTTTGAGTTAAAATTTCAGATGGAATATCAGGCGGTACTAACTTAGAATAACCGTTACGTTTAAAATTCAAAATGTTTTTTATATTAGATTTAACTGTCAGCTTAAATCTTTCCGGAAATTTTCCCAGATAATATGCAAGCGTATTTTGTGTAATATCTTTTTGCTTTATAGAATCATTTAGGTCGGTTTTTAAAATCTCAAGGTTTGTTTTTGTATTTACTATTGGTTCCGCATTGGTAAGACCGTCTTTACACTGTACTTCATAAAGTTTTAAAATTTTTTTTTCTGCTCTATATTGTTTTTTTAAGTTAATAATAGATTCTTTTAAAGATTGTATCTGAAAATAAACTTGCGCCACGTTGCTTATAAGGGTAAGTTTTACTACGTCCGCATCTTCCTTTGATACCGAGACGTTAGCTTTTGCCTGTTTAACTGCGTTATTTAACTGGTTCCAAACGTCTAATTCATATGAAGCGCTTAAGCCTGCCTGATTTAGATTATAAATAATAGTCGAGGAGGAACCGGAAGAAGCTCCGCCGGAAAATACAGAAGTTTCATAGCCGGGCATTTTATTTCTTGTTGCTTCGTAGCTGAAATTAACGGTTGGAAACAGGTTAGATTCGTTCTGCGAAACGTATGTTTTTGCAACCTGAATATTTTTAATAGCTATTAGATAATTTAAATTGTTTTTTATTGCCTTTGATACTAAACCGTCAAGCTTATTGCTTTTAAAATTTTTCCACCAGTCGTTTTTTATTTTAAAATTTTCATTCTTTAATGCATATTTAAATCTTTTTGGGATTTTAACGGTAATTTTTTTTGGATGCGTAAATAAACTGCATCCGCTGAGAATAAACATTGACGCGAAAGCAGTAAAAAAAAATAAGAATACAGTTTTTTTAAGTTTCATAATTTTTATTTAGTTTATTTTAATTCATTTTAGTTTTATGTTATTTTTTTGATTGACTCAATTTGAAATTTTTTATATTCTAATTATACTGACTATAAAGTCATATTGTCAATTAAAAAATTAATAATTTAATAATCTTATTTTAAAGGTATTGATATGATTAAACGTTTTGTTATAGTTTTGCTTGTTTTGATAGTTATTTTCGGCGGAATATTCGGATACAAAGCGTATAAAGGCTACATAAACGGGCAGCTTATGAAAACCAGAAAATTTCCGCCTGTTTCCGTGTCGGTGGCGATTTCTAAAATAGGAAATTGGCAGCCCTATATACACACTATAGGCAATGTATCCGCTATAAATTCAGTCAACGTAACGACCCAGGTTGCCGGTCAGGTTAACGGCATATATTTTAAGTCCGGTGAATTTGTTCATAAAAATCAGCCATTAGCGACTCTTGACGATTCTCTTCAGATTGCTCAGCTAAATCAATACAAATCCCAGTTTATAGCCGATAAATTTAACTATGAACAGTACAAAAAAGCCTACGCTCAAAATGCAGTTTCCAGAGCATCATACGTATCGATGCTTTCTACATTAAGGCAGAACGAAGCTCAGATATCACAGGCGGAAGTGACTATAGCCGATATGACGATAAGGGCGCCATTTTCCGGAATACTGGGGATTAGGAATTCAAGTTCCGTAAATCTCGGTCAATACGTACAGCCGGGAGCAAATATAATACCTCTTTATTCAATTAATCCGATATATATAGACTTTACTATGCCGCAAAATGATTTGCACAGCTTGAAAGTAAATCAAAAGGTTAAGATTAAGTTGGATTCCTACAATAAAATTTTTTACGGCAAAATAAAAACTATAAGTATAGACGTCAATACCGTATCCCGTAATATAACGGCGAGGGTCATAGTTGACAATAAAGGAATGTATTTAAGGCCGGGCATGTTTGTTACAGGAAGAGTTTTCCTGCCTGTAATACGTAATGTAGTGACGGTTCCGGCTACCGCCGTAACTTACAACCCATACGGCGATTTTGTTTACGTCGTTGTTAAGAAAAACGGCGTCAATATCGTTAAAACCGATTATGTTAAAACAGGTGAAGAAAGAAACGGGGCAGTGGTTATACTAAAAGGTTTAAAAGCCGGCGAAAAAGTCGTTACGGCTGGACAGGTAAAACTGAGAAACGGCATACCTGTAGCTGTAAAAAACGAAGGCGCAGATAATAAAAGCAAAAATAAAATTAAAAGCAGTACTATAACTATAAAAGGTAATTAAATGAACGAAATAAAGCCGCAAAAAACGAAAAGTTTTACCGATATATTTATTCAGCGTCCCGTCCTTGCAATAGTCATAAGTCTTGTTATATTAATACTTGGAGTAAGATCTCTTT
Source organism: bacterium (assembly GCA_021825865.1). Classification (GTDB taxonomy): domain Bacteria; phylum SZUA-79; class SZUA-79; order Acidulodesulfobacterales; family Acidulodesulfobacteraceae; genus Acididesulfobacter. Next base: position 28,457 of record JAKAFU010000017.1, on the reverse strand, counting down.
CCGAATTGACGTTAAGGGAGTATCCTAAAGTAAAAGATACCCTTATAACCGTTCAAACGGCTTATCCGGGAGCAAGCTCGCAGGTAGTGCAGGGTTTTATTACTATGCCTTTGGAAAGAGCTATAGCTTCTTCGGAAGGTATAGATTATATGACTTCGACGAGCACGGAAGGCGTAAGCACCATACAGGTTTTTATGAAGTTGAACTTTAGTTCTAATGCGGCTCTTGCCGAGGTGCTCTCACAGACCAATTCCGTATTAAATCAGCTGCCTAAGCAGTCTCAACTGCCGGTTATTACTAAAACTAGCGTGACCAATCTTGCTTATTTATATCTGGCTTTTACTTCAAATACGCTATCGAGTTCTCAGATAACGGATTATATAACGAGGGCGGTTCAGCCAAAAATTCAAGCGGTAAGCGGTGTCGGACAGGTTCAGATTTACGGAAACAAGCAGTTCGGCATGAGAATATGGCTTAACCCTAAAAAAATGGCGGAATTTAACGTTACGCCCATAGACGTTTCAAACGCTCTTGCAAACAACAATTATATAGCTTCTAACGGTTACACAAAAGGAAATTACGTTCAGGTTAATATTTCGGCCGATACGCTTTTAACTAGCGTAAAACAGTTTAGAAATTTAGTAGTTGCAGACGACAATGGCACCTTGGTAAGGGTTAAAGATATAGGCACCGTAGAAATGGGAGCCGTAAGCAACGATGCGGGAAATATAATGAACGGCAAAAGATCGGTGGTTGTGGGTATTTTTACTAATCCTACGGCAAACCCGCTGACGGTTGTAAAAAAACTTACAGGCATGATACCTTCGTTAAGAAAACAGCTGCCTGCGCATATGAAACTCAGGGTTGCGTTTAACAGAACTATTTTTATAAGCAGTTCTATTAACGAGGTTATTAAAACGGTAGTAGAGACACTTTTAATAGTTATAATAGTTATATTTTTATTTCTCGGTTCGGCAAGAAGCGTATTTATTCCGGTAATAGCTATACCTCTATCCATAATAGGCGACCTGTTTATAATGTATTATCTTAACTATTCAATTAATTTACTGACGCTTTTAGCTTTCGTCCTTGCTATAGGCTTGGTAGTCGACGACGCTATTATAGTAGTTGAAAACGTCAGCAGACATATAGAAGAGGGTAAAAAACCGTTCGATGCGGCTATTATTGCCGCAAAAGAGCTAGGCGTGCCAATCATAGCCATGTCCATTACATTAGTGGCGGTTTTTCTTCCGATTGGCTTTATGGGCGGTCTTACAGGAGCGCTTTTTACCGAATTTGCTTTTACTCTTGCGGGAGCGGTGCTTATTTCCGGAATTTTAGCTTTAACTCTTTCTCCTATGATGACGTCAAAATTTTTAAAAGCGGATATGGGTAAAAAAGGGCTTACTCATTTTCTTGACGTAACTTTTGAAAAAATAAAAAATATATATGCAAAGATACTTCACGGAGTTCTTGATTATAAACCGGTGGTGGCGCTAGTTATAATAGTCGTTTTAACCGCCGCCTATTTTTTGTTTGTTACAACGAAGAGCGAACTTGCCCCTACGGAAGACCAGGGCGTCGTTTTCGTGCAGGGCACCGCATCGCCTACCTCTACTTATAAAAATTTAAAACATTACGCAAAGCAGATAGGACGTATTTACGATTCTTTTCCGCAAATGGACAGGTATTTTATGGCATTGGGAGCTTCAGGCAACAACACATTAATATCCGGCATGATTCTTAAGCCTTGGAGTCAGAGAAAATTAACCCAGATGCAGCTTACCCCTATGGTACAGGAAAAATTAAACTCTGTAACGGGTTTACAGCTTGCGGCATTTGCGCTTCCGAGCCTTCCTGGTTCGCAGGGTCTTCCCGTTATGTTCGTTATTACATCTACAAACAATTATCTTGAGATGAGGAGCGTCGCTCTCCGGCTTGAGCAAAAAGCTATGCAGAGCGGACTGTTTTTGTATATAGATAAAGACTTGAAATATGATGAGCCTCAAATAAAAATTATTATAAATAAAAATAAAGCTCAAAGTATGGGCATTAATATGGCGACAATAGGAGATACGCTTTCTACTATGCTGAGCGAAAATTATGTAAACTGGTTTGAAATGGACGGCTACAGCTATAAGGTCATACCGCAGGTAATTCAAAAGTACAGGTTCGACCAAAGTTTACTGAAAAATTATTACGTAACCGCTTCAAACGGCAATATGGTCCCGCTTTCCAGCTTTGTAAGTTTTAAGACCGTTACCGTGCCGGAATCGCTAAACCAGTTTGATCAGCTCAATTCCGTTACCATTTCCGCTATACCTAAACCCGGAGTAACTATAGGACAGGCATTGAGTTTCCTTGAAAAAGCTTCCAAAAAGATTTTCCCGAAAGGTTTTTCATATAATTTTGCCGGTCAGTCGCGGCAGTTCGTTCAGCAAGGTTCGGCCATGATAGTAACGTTTTTCTTTTCCCTGATTATAATTTATCTCGTTCTTGCCGCTCTATTTGATAGTTTTATCGACCCTGTTATTATATTAATAAGCGTTCCTATGTCTATAACAGGAGCGTTAATATTTTTAAGTTTAGGTTTTGCAACTATCAATATTTATACGGAGGTCGGACTTGTTACGCTTATAGGTCTCGTAAGTAAACACGGTATTCTTATTACAAAGTTTGCAAACGATTTACAGAAAGACGGCGTTGATAAGCGCACGGCGATAGAGCAGGCGGCCTCTATAAGGTTGAGACCGATACTTATGACTACTTTTGCAATGGTGTTCGGCGTCGTGCCGCTTCTTCTTGCTACTGGAGCAGGCGCAGTCAGCAGGTTCGACATAGGGTTGGTTATAGCCGCCGGACTGGGCATAGGTACTTTTTTAACTATATTTATAGTTCCGACAGTATATATGTTTTTCGGCAAAGACTTAAACAAAAACAGAGAGGATACTAATTAGCCTAAATTGAATGGTTTATAGAGCATATAGCTAATAATTCTACAATAGATTTGGCTCAATATGATAATTTTATAGATCCTTCTAAAAATACATAGATAATATTAGTAATTTATGATATATTATAAAACAAGATAAATTATAACAAAAAAGTGTCTTAGTTTACTCCAGTTATATGAGTGTTGAGCAAAGGCGCAGCTTATAGATGATATTTATTTTACACGCGATGAAGTTAGTGTCTAAAAACATTCAGATGTGCCAAATTGATTACTTTAGTATTATTATTTTATTGTCGTATAATTAGTAATTAAATTGAAATTAAATTATTATAATAATTGTTATTTAATTAATTAAATGTTTAAAAATAGAGTAGATGCCGGAAAATTGCTGGCAAAAAAATTGTTGGAATATAAAAATGATAAAGCCGTTGTCATCGGACTTGCCAGAGGGGGTGTTCCCGTCGCTTTTGAAATAGCATATGCGCTGTGCGCATATTTAGATGTTGCTTTAGTTAAAAAATTAGGAGCTCCGGCGCAGGAAGAACTTGCAATAGGCGCAATAGTTGACGGAAAAAATCCTCAAATATTTCTTAATAATGAAATTATCGGACATCTTAATATTACAAAAGATTATATTGATAAAATTATTAAAATTAAGCTTTCAGAAATCAGAAAACGTGAAACAATTTATAGAAGCGGAAGAGACAGAATAGATATTGCCGGTAAAATTGCAATTGTTGTTGATGACGGTATCGCAACGGGCGCATCTATTAAAGCAGTAATAAAATCTTTAAAATCAGAAAATCCAAAAAAAATAATTATTGCCGTTCCTGTTGCTCCTGTTGAAACAATAGCAGAATTAAAAAGGGAAGTGGATGAAATCGCCGTTTTGTCGGTTCCTGAGCAGTTTTACGCTGTAGGAGCATTTTATGATGATTTTAGCCAAACATCGGATGAAGAAGTGATTAGCCTTTTAGATAAAGCAAATCAGAATTTATGTTTTATAAAGCCATAAATTTCGTTATGTAAACATCATTTTAGATAACGCATATAATATCTTAAATCACCGTTATAAATTTATTTTCTGGATGAGCCGTCTAAATACCGACGGATTTAAACCGTTCTCACTTTCGCGAGAATCCGGTACTTATTATATGTTGAAACAATTTTAATAGTTTCTAACGATGATTTAAGGTTATATAATAATTTATACTGCTAAGATAGTAAGCTAATTCAACAGCAAAACTTCTTATTATTTTATTGCTATAAAATAATATAACAATAATAATTTGTAATGAAACTTATATTATTAGCTGAGATAGCAATACTAATTTAACAACGAAAATTATTATTATGACTATGTCAAAGAACATACTATTATTTTATCTCGTTGTCCAATCCCGTTTTAACAGCCTATAAACATCTTAATTGTTTTTTTTATCGGTAAATCTTTTAATCAATTCTAAAACTTCCTTGTCGGAAACATCGTACCAATTTCGATAAACTTGGGCAACAGCTCTGAAGAATTGCGGCATTTCAAGTATTACAATTTTATCTGCCAATTTTTTTAGCTTGAGAACGACTTCCTTGCCTGCAACAGGGGAAGCCACGACTATTTTTTTCACTTCATTATTTCTAAGGAGCATAATTGCCGCCCGCATAGAAGAACCTGCCGCAATTCCGTCATCAATCAAAATCACTGTTCTATTTTTAAGCTCAGGCAGAGGTTTTCCATTTCTAAGAACGCTTATTCTTCTTTTAATTTCATTTTTCTGTTCATTTACTATTTTTTTGATTGTTTCGTTATCTAAATATCGCGATGTTTCACGATTTATATATATACTTCCGTCTTCTGCAATTGCTCCGAAACCGCCTTCTGGTTCATCAGGAAAAGGAAATTTTCTTATAATAGCCAATGAAAAATCGGCATTAAGATATTTTGCGACTTCTAATGCAACTTCTACACCTCCTTTTGGTATAGCAAGAATTAAAACATTTTTGTCTTTATATTCTTTAAGAGCTGTCGCTAACTTATTCCCTGCATCTTTTCTATCATTAAACATAATAATATTTATCACCGTAAATATTAATGAATTAAATAAATAATAAATTAATTATAATTAAAATAGTTTAAATAAATTTAAATAAAACAGTTTAATTAAATAGAAATAGTAAAAATAATTATAAGTTTTCTATAAACCACTTTGCCGAAAGCGCCGCAACTTTTTCCAATGCTCCCGGTTCTTCGAACAGATGAGTTGCCCCGGGTATAATTTCAAGTTTCTTTTTTGCATTAATCATTTTTAAAGCAGTTTCATTTAATTCTATAACCTGAAAGTCTTCCCCTCCTACTATTAACAAGGTCGGTGCTTTAACCATAGTCAGACTCTCCATAGCAAGGTCCGGACGGCCGCCTCTTGAAACTACGGCAAAAATTACATCTGATTTTTCAGCCGCCGCTATTAAAGCCGCCGCAGCTCCAGTGCTTGCCCCAAAATAACCAACCTTTAAATTTTTTATAAACTGATACTTAAGCAGCCAATCTGTTACCGCAACTAATCTTTCAGCAAGGAGTCTTATATTAAAACGATACTCTGCAGTATATATATCAATCTTTTCTTCTTCTTCGGTAAGCAGGTCAAAAAGAAGTGTGCCAAGATTATTTTCATTCAGAATTTTTGCTACATATCTATTCCTTGAACTGAATCTGCTGCTTCCGCTCCCATGCGCAAATAAAACAATTCCTCTAGCGGCAGGCGGAATTTCCATGCTTCCGTTTATATCTTTATTGTCTATAGAGATTGTAATCTCCATGCTTATTTTCATATGTTTATCTTAATTTATTATTAATAGTATTGTTAATAGAACTAATATCAGCATTCCGCAGCATTTTCTTTTATATTTTTAATATTTATTTATGACTTTTTTTCTTCTTCCGACAAATATTCCGATATTTCGTCATAGGAAGTAATGCCGGCTTCTAATTTTTCAATAGCAGAATCTCTTAAAAAAAGCATGCCGTTTTCATGGGCGTATTCAGTTATTTTAGATTCGTCGGCATTTTGATATATTAACTTGCTTATATTTTCATCGACTTCAAGCATCTCGTAAATTGCGGCTCTGCCTTTAAATCCGGTATGCATGCATTCGGGACATCCTTTTTTCTTATATACTCTAATATCTTTATTTTTAAGAGGGTAAGCGGAATCGATTTCTTTACATACGGGACACAGCTTTCTCACTAATCTTTGGGCTATTACAAGATTTAGGCTTGAAGCTATAAGATACGGATCTATACCCATGTTTATCAGTCTTGAAATAGTTAATATTGCGTTGTTCGTATGGATTGTTGAAAGCACCATGTGACCGGTCAACGCCGCTTTTATAGAAATTTCAGCCGTTTCTTTATCTCTTATTTCACCAACCATAATAATATCAGGGTCCTGCCTTAATAGAGCGCGAAGAACCTCCGCAAAAGTGAAATTTATTTTTTCTCTGACGTTAACCTGCGTTATCCTATCCATATTATATTCTATAGGGTCTTCGACAGTTGTTATATTCAGAGACTTTCTGTCGAGATCGTTAAGAGCGCTGTATAGAGTAGTAGTTTTGCCGGAACCTGTAGGTCCGGTAACCAACGTTATGCCGTAAGGTTTATGTATTGCATTTTTAAGCATTTTTATATTATTTTCTGAAAATCCTAATTTTGAGATATTAAGTTCAATTGCGCCTTTGTCTAATATTCTCAGTACGGTTTTTTCGCCGTAAAGCGACGGGAGAGTAGAAACTCTTAAATCAATATAGCTGCCTTTATAATTTACCTTTAAATGACCGTCCTGAGGCAGCCTCTGTTCGGATATATCAAGATTTGCCATTATTTTTATTCTTGATATTATAGCATTTTTAAGGTCCGATGAAGCCGATGACGCTTCTATAAGTTTGCCGTCAAGCCGATATCTTATCAGCAATTCTTTTTCATAGCATTCTATATGGATATCGGAAGCGTTTATTTTAATTGCATCAGATACAATCCTGTTTACGAACTGTATTATTTTATTGCTGTCGGGAATTGTGATGTCTGTTAGTTCTGTTTTGCTTTCCGGTTCATTTTTATTAATTCCGCTTTCGTTTAAAATAGTTCCCGCATTATAATATTTGCCTACTAGCTGATTAATTTCTGATTTAGAGATAATTTTCTGCTCAATGGGGCATCCCACATAAAATTTTAAATCATCTTCAGCCGCGTTGTCTAAAAGGTTTGCAGTAAAAACATATAATTTATTATTTTCTTTTTTATACGGAACAATGTCGTAATTAAGCGCAATGGAGACGGGAATAAGCCGTATCAAATCTTGGTCTATAGTTTTCAGAATATTTTTATCAGAGTCTAACTCTTGAAATTCAGAAGACAGAAAATCAATAAATCCGTCATTTTTTTCAAATTGTAATTTAGATGACGAACCTACTAATGAATCTTGTTTTTCTTTCTGTTCGTTTAATATTTCGTCTAATTGAGGTTGTGTGATTATTTCGCTTCTCACTAAAATATCGCCTAATTTAAGATATTTATTTTCTAAATCGTTTAATTTTTTTTGTGTGCTTAAAGCATTGTTTATTGCCAGTTCGTCGGTAATGCCTTTTTTTATTAATAATTCGCCTAATTTAGCCTTCATATATTTAAATTTATTATATTAACTATTATTGTCAGTTTATTATATTTTTATATTTATTTATTTAATTTAGTTATTTAATTAGTTTAGTTTATTATTATTATTTATCTGCTATAATATAGATTCTAAAAATGGTGATTTTAATTTTATTTTGCAATTATTTGGCACAATTATCTTTTTTAACGTTTATTTTTTTAGTTTATATATACTTATAAGTTATACATTATCTATTATTTTTTTACATTTATATTTTATATAGCATATTTATTTTTTTCGTATATAAAATTTATATATGCCGTTATCTTCGACGGATTCAACTAATTCATTGCCGGTTCTTTTGCACCATGCAGGCACATCGTTTGTAGAACCCGGGTCTGTTATTATAAATTCTAAAATCTCTCCGCTGTTCAAACTTTCAAATTCTTTTCTCATTCTAAGAATGGGTTCTGGACAGAATAAACCTGATGCGTTGAAAGTTTTGTCAGCGTTTACGACTGTTTTATCCGCATTTGCTGCCATTGACGCATAGCCCTCCGCTAATATTAATTATATAAATTTTTAACTATAATAATATTTTTTTGTTAATTTTGCAATACATTTTGTTATATGCAACTTTTTAATTTTTTTAATAGTTTTGCGATTTATTAGCGAAATATTTTAATACATAGTATTTTAAATGCAGAAATACAGCCGGTATTTTTAAAATAAAATATCTGTAATGCAGCAGCTTAAACAATATTTTAATGCAATATTAATTTAAAATAAGTATAATAGAACAAGTATAGTATTTATTTTATCGAACCTATATTGTGCCGACATTCAACTGATATTTAACGGATATTTATTTAACTGATACTGACGTATATTATTAAGCTGCAATGAAATTGTTTTCATTATTTAAAAAAAGAAGATATCTATTAGTATTTTTTTTTCTATTGCTTATAATTTTTTCTTTAAGCTCTATACTATTTTTGACTTCTCCTTATTTTGATAATATTGCAAAAAATTATGCGCAGAATTATCTGACGAAAATGCTGCACAAAAAGACGACTATAAAAGAATTACAAATTTCCTTATTTTCCCCTCAGGTTAGAATAACCGATTTAAAATTAATAGGTTTTACGTCAATAAAAAAAATCAATATATATTTTGGACGGTTTGATTTCTTCGGTAGAAAAATTATAATCAATAAAATTTCTGTAGACGAACCGGCAGTAAAAATAATTTTAAAGAAAAATAAAATACTTAATTATACAGGTTTTCGAAAAGTTTTAAAATCTTTTTCCAAAAAACCGTCTTTTTCGCTCTTATCCGTATCAGTTAAACATATAGCAGTGCGAGGCGGCGGTTTAAGATTTAAAGACATCGGTAAAAAACTTAATTTGACCGTAAAAAAATTTAAGCTTGATTTTTTTATTAAAAAAAGCAGCAGCGCTTTTTTAAAAGGCGTTTACGGGTATGGTAAATTTTTAAGTTATGATGCGCCGTATATACATTTAAAAACTGCGGTTTACAATCAGATTTTTTCGTCATCTTCAACTTATATTCATATGTTTAACCGTTTTGTTAAAATAAAAAATCTGTCATTTTCCGCAAAATATTTTAAAACAGTTTCAAACGGAATAATTTATTTTAAAAAATATCCGGATTCAGGAGGATATCCCTATAAAAAGAATAAAAAACTGAGCAAAAAACAAAACGTCAAAAACAGTAGCGGAAATAAAGAAAATTCATTGGACCGTTCTATTGATTTTATTAAAGGGTTTTATATTACCTCCGATATAAACATTCCAAGTCTTTCCAAACTTCCCGAAAATATAAAACCGTTTCCGGTTAAGGGCGGATTAAATTTAAAGATTCGCGCTTCCGGAAATTTACTTAGAAATTTAAAAGTAAAAAGTAAAATTCGGCTTACTGATTTTGTTTTTTCCGGGGCAGCTATTAAAAAAGGAGTCATACTTGCAAATTATTCTCTTGATTTGGCAAAATCTTTTAAACATACTAATTATATTAAACATACCGCCAATATTAAACATATTAAAACCGCCGGATACCGCAAAGCCTCCAAGTCTGAAGACGGCAAAACCGGTAAATTTAATAAGCGCGGCAAGTCTAATGCATCTAATGCATCTAACATATCTGATATTTCTAACGAACGCCTTAAAAAAGAAAATGTTTTTCATCTTAGAGGTATTGTAAAATTTCCTGAAATTAAATTATCAATGTTTAATGGCAGATTTTATTCAAAAGGGCAGATAAATTTAGCAGATATGCAGGGTAAATTTAATTCTAAATTAAGTAAACTGTCCATAGGAAATATTATAGATTTTTATGACGCCGAAAAGATTCCCCAATTTACGGGAAGCGTTTACGGAAAAGTTAAAACGTTTATAAGAATCGGAAAAAGTTTCTACGTTGCCAACTTAGAAACCCTTACGGTTAAAAAACCCGTCGAGCTGTTTAAATACAGGTCGAAAGGCGTGAGAAAAATTATTTACGTAAATTATTTGAATAATATCAATGTAATCGGAAATACTTTAATTAATAATAATTCAGTTGTGCTTAACAATATCAGAGCAGATTCAAGATATATCAAAGCGGATTCCTCCGGTGTAATATCCTATCAATCTAAGATAGGAAGCTTATCAATATTGATAAACGGTAAATATAAATCGATGCCTGAAGTAAGTTTATTAAAAAAATATAAAGGCAGATATTTCAGTCCGGCTTCTTCAGGCGCGGTAAAAGTTAATATTAAGGGAAATTTCAGGTCAATATCATATTTGTTGAAAGGGAACGTAAAATCGCTGTATATCAATAAATATTTTAAAGACTACGGCGGAAAATTCAATATAAATATTTTACCGAACGGAGCTGTTTATTTTAAAAAAATTCTGTTGAAAGAAAATTATATCGGAAACAGAGTCGGCAGAAACTATAACACCAAAAGCGCCGATACGGGCACTATCAGTTTTTCAGGCAAAATATTTAAGGTCAACAGGAAAAGTTTTATTAAAGGTGATTTTAACGCGTTACATATACACTTCGGAGCAGACAATATCGCAGCTATGTTTAATGCAAAAGGTTCAATAGGCGGAGCTTTTTCTAATCCGAATATTTATATTGCATTATTTTCCAGAAAAATAAATATTTACAGGCAATATTTATATAATTTAAATTCAAGTTTAATAGTAAATAAAAGAAACCTAAAAATTAAAAAGCTATCAGTTATATATAAAAATGCTGTGGCAGAAAACAATTATAACAACGGCAGTAAATTTGCAAAATCTCACGTATCGCTTTCAGCCGGCAAACAGGTTTACGCTCCGTCGGTTATCCGCTGTTCCGGAACCATTAACTTTAAGGCGTCAAAAACCAGAAATTATAATTATAACGCAAATATTTACGCAGACAATATACAACTTTCAAGTCTTAATTTCATTAAGAACATGGATGAGAAACTAAATGAGAATAATAAAAGCAAAACGGCAAACATTATCAATACCGCCTCCGGCAATAATATTAATATTAAAGGGCTGCTGAATTTTAATCTCCATATAGGCGGCTTTTTTAAATTTCCTGCCATTAGCGGCAGCATGTCGGCAAACGATATATATTTAAATAATTATTATTTAAATACAATAAGCGCAAGATTTTTATCCGCAAAAAATAAAAAAATAAAAATAAGCGTCAGCGCTATGAACGGGAAAATAAGCACTAACGCCTCCGTTATGCTAAAAAAAGGGTATCCGTTCAGGTTTTTGTCTAAAATAAAAGATGCCGGCGTTAATTATAAAAAAACATTAATTGTTTTAGACGGAGGTATTTACGGAAGCGGAAATTTAGCCTCTATCGGCAGTTCCTATATTTTTAGCAAATTAGACTATTTATATATAAAACACGGTTCTCTGTTTTTAAAAAACGTAAAAAATATACGTCTTACATACATGAACCGCAATCTGACAATCAGCGGTTTTAAACTTAAAGGTAAATTAAATTATTTTCAGCTCAGAGGCAACATTACGAATAAATATTATAATCTTATTATTAATGCCAGCACGAGTCTTTCTATTTTAGATTTTTTCTCAAATAGTATAATCAATTCTTCAGGATTTATTTCCAGTTCAGCCGTTATTTTCGGTCCGGTAAAACACCCGGAAATTTACGGATATGCAAACATCAAAAAAGGATTAATCGAAACCTCCGCAAATCCTATGTATACCGTATCTCGTTTGAGAGGGCATATTACTTTTAATAAAAATTTGCTAATGATTAACAAATTACGGTTAAGGCTGTTAAACGGATTTTTTTCGGGAAACGGTTTTATACGTATGAAAAATTTTAAACCTGTTTATTATCATTTAAGAACTGAATTTAATTCGGCGGTTTACCGTCAGTCAAACTATTTTTACGCAATCGCAGGCGGAGTTTTAATGTATAACGGCAATAATAAAAAAGGACTTATCTCGGGAAGCGTAAAAATCAAAAAAGCTATTTACGATAGAAAGATTAATTTTTCATCTTTTCTTATAAAATATAAAAGATATGATTTTATTAAACCCGCTGTGAAAAAAAATATTTTTAATCCTTCTTTAAATATTAAGGTAAAAGCGGATAACACTATTTTCATTAAAAACAATATAGCAGACGCCGTTTTTAATGCAGATTTAAATATTTTAGGACGGCTGTACAATCCTGTCGTAACCGGTGCCGTCGATGCTAAAAAAGGAGAAATTTATTTTAGAGGCAATAGATTTAAATTATATTACGCAAATCTAGATTTTAATAATCCCTATAAAATATCGCCTTCTTTCGCCGTATCGGCATATACGCATATAAGCCAGTACATTATCAGAATGAATGCGAACGGTTCGCTTTTAAATTTTAACGTTAATTTTTCCTCAACGCCGCCTCTTTCGGAACTTTCTATCGTATCAATGCTTGCCCTTGGCGTTACCAGCAATTCTATTTATGCCAATTCAGCGGGAAGCATAGCGGCATCGGAGGCGGCTTCAGCAATAGGCGGCGGTCTGGAACACAGTATTACGGGAACTATATCAAGCTATTTCGGTTTTAAGAATTTGTCGGTAACGCCGTCATATTCCGTTATAACGCATAATGCGGCTCCTCAGGTACTTGTAACGAAAAAAATTGCTCATAACTTATCGGTTTCCTACAGCAATATTATTTCTTCCCAATCATCGCAATCTGTTACGCTCACTTATAATATAACTCATCATGTATCTTTAGTAGGGGAATGGGAAAATAACGAACTTGCGCCGAATAATTCTAATATTTACAGCGAGGTCGGCGGAACTATCGAATTTCATTTCAGGTTTTATTAATTGTTTATTTATAAAATATATTTATAATACGATAAAATATGGCAGGTATAAGCTGATAAAATCATAAAAAATAAGGCGCTTTATATTTAAAATATACAATAAAATATGGCAGGCTATTTAGATATCAATGAAACGGGCGCGGCTTTACATACACATAAAATTATTATATTATGCTCAGGCGTATCATATGTCATATAATGTATATTATATGTAATTTTAAGCTGTAAAATTTAAATAAAATATTTAATAAAAAACCATAATTTTTAAAACTATAAAAACTTTATAATTACATAGCCCTATAGCTTCATAAATAAAAACGTGAATAAATATATAAATATTATACCGAAAATAGAATTATTTTTAAATTTTTTATTTGTTCTTACGGTAATGTTACTAATATTATCGGGCAGTTTATGTTTTAGTCTGCCGGCATCTTACGGATTTTCCGCTAATAACAACGCTAAAAATAAAAACATATATACCGCAACCGCCGCCGGCAGAGCACCCGCAGGGTTAATTTCCGTCAACACTTCCGCTTCTGCTTATAGTGCCGGTTCTGCCTTAATTTATTCTTTGCCCTTAAAAACAAAAATAGGGTCGATATCATACCGCCTGCCGTCAAATATTAAACTTAAATCAATAAAATATTATATTTATATAAAAAAAGGGCAATATTTTTCTATGTATAACATTGAAAAAACAATTAAAGCTCTTTATAAATCTAAACTCTTCTCAAACGTAATGGTTTTTTATAGATATAAAAATAGAAAAATATATTTGAAACTTATTTTATTTCCAGAAGTTTATATAAAAACAATAACTATAAAAGGGCTAAACAATTCAGGTATCGGTAAAAAATTAATATTAAACGGAATTAAATTAAAAATTAACGGGCAGTATATGTATTCTTATAAAAAAGAATCAATAAAAATTATAAAACAATTATTAAAAAATTCAGGTTATCCTTTTGCCCGTGTTTCACTTAATTCTTATGTGCTCAGAAAAAATAAAAAATATATAATAAATATAAATATAGTTTTAAATAAACCCGTCCTAATTTCAAAAGTCTTCATACACTGGAAAACATTCTATCCTGCGAAAATTCTTTCTTCGGCTATTAAAGACATTTCAGGTAAACCTCTAAACAGGTCTTTAATAAAAAACTTCAGAAAGCGTATAAGGCATATTTATATTAAGAAAGATTATCTGAACCCTATAATAGAGCCCACAGTAATAAAATATATAAGCAAATATAAAACTATATTATTATTTTCAATCCATCCCGGCTATAAAATATTATTTCATTTTAAAGGAATCAAACCGTATGAGCCGGATTTTATTAAAAATAATGTTTTTACCGTTCATAATGTTTTCATTTTTGATAAGGGGACTTTTTTAGCATTTAAAAAAGTTTTACGGAATTTTTTTAAAACAAAAGGTTATTTTTTTAATAAAATTTCCTTTAAAGAAATAAAAAATAAACATAGCAAAATAATTAACCTATTTTATAAAGTTAATAAAGGTTATAAAGTTGCCGTAAAAAATATAATAATTAAGGGCAATAAGCCTTTCAGCATCTCAAAAATAGATTCTTTAATGCGGACGCATGTATCTTCGCTATTTGCTCCTGAGTTTTTCTGCGAAAGAAGATTAAAAAGAGATATTGAAAATATAGAAAATTTTTATAATAATCAGGGCTATTTGAATGCTAAGGCAAATTACAGTCTGAAATTCTGCAGAAATAAAAAATCGGTAATAATATATATTAATATAATAAAAAATATACGAACATATATAAAAAGAATCAGCATTGACGGTCTTCCGCCGAAGGTAAAAAATGAGGTTAAAAGTTATTTTAAAAAAATGATAGATAAACCGCTTAAAATATTAGACGCAGATAACGGAAAAAATTTAATTGAAACGGACCTTTCTAATGCAGGCTATATTTTTTCAAAAACAAGATTGCGAATAGTTTATTCAAAAAATAAAAGCAAATGCAGCCTGTATTATTCAACGCAGAAAAGCCGAAAGGTTATTATAAAAAATATTTTTATTACCGGAAATACCATAACAAAAACAGGATATATAAAATCGCTTATTTTATTTAAAAAAGGTCAGGTTTATAACCAGGGCAGCGTAATTAAAACCCAAAATGATTTATATAAAACGGGATTATTTAATTCGGTTGTCATAAAATTAGAAAATCCTGAAAATATTAAAAAATATAAGAACATAATTATTCAGGTAAAAGATTCTAAACCGATAAGTTTAAGTTTCGGGGCAGGCTACGGAACATACACGAGATACAGGGGATTTTTTCAGATTAACGACGACAATCTGTTCGGTTCAGGAAAATCTCTGTCTATGAGGTTTTCAAAAAGCGCTATTTATACCAATCTTCTATTTGATTATTATGACCCAGCTATTTATAATTACAGAGGTCTGGCATTTAACGCCGAAGCGTTAGATTCCGACATCATTACTCTAAATTATACATTGCATAAAGAAGGAACGTCTTTTTCGTTAATAAGAAAATTTAATCATAATTTAAAGGGTTTATTCTCTTATAATATGTCATACGACAATCTGTCAGGGTTAAATCCGGGCGCTGATATCACTCCGCGCGATACCGGTTTCACAAGGATAAGCTCGCTTGAAGCGTCGCTTATTTATAATTCAAAAAATAACGTATTTAATCCGACGTCCGGCAATCTTACCGACATAAGATTCTCTTATTCGTCAGCCATATTAGATTCGCAGATAAATTTTGCCAAACTTTTTGTCCATACGGAACAATTCATACCGTTTGTTTATAACACGGTTTTAGAATATTCTTTAAGATTCGGGTATATAAGACCATTGTCGCCGACGGCTCAGGTACCTATTAACGAAAGATTCTTTCTTGGAGGCAGAACAACTGTCAGGGGATTTCCGCAGGATTCTATCGGCGTAATAAATCAATACGGCTATGCCGACGGCGGAGACGTTATGGAAAATTATAATCTGCAGCTAAATATCCCGATATATCACAATATTGATTTATTCGGCTTTCAGGACGGAGGAAATGTTTTCTTAACCCCGTCTGATATTAAACCTTTAGTCCTGTATAAATCTGCCGGAGCAGGTATAATGTATTTATCCCCGATAGGACCGATAAGTTTTTCATACGGTTTTATTTTGACAAGAGAACCCTACTGGCCGTCTGGAGGGGTTAATTTTACGGTTGGAACATCTTTTTAGCAGATTTAAAATTTTCGGAATGTAAATATAAATATAATATAATAGATATAAATATTTATAGATACAAATATAATAAATGCGGCAAAATAGAAGTTTAATAAAATAAAATAACAAATATGATATATAATGCGTCAATAATGCATCTTTATTAACGTATTACTGTCTAATATTATTATGTATTATTGCAATATATAATATAAATTTAAGCTGTGTCGGAAAAATATTAGATTGATATGGATATATTATATTCTAAAGGCGGTTTGAAAAAAGGTTTTTCTACAGGAACAGTCAGTGCAGGCGCAATAAGGTCGTCAATACGATACTATTTTTCAGAAGAAAAATTTGAAACTATCTCAGTCGATATGCCCGGGGGAGAATCTGTTAATATCGATGTTACGGATTTATCATATCAATTTTTAAAAAACGGGTTAAAAATATCTACCGCCGTTATTCAGAAGTTTTCAGGAGACGATATAGACGTAACCGGCGGCATTAAGATATACGCCGATTTTTTACTTATCGGCAAAAAAGTTCATAGAAACTTAAATATTCAAAATAATAATAAAGGTGCAGACAGATATGAATATGTTCATGACTATAATAATGATTCTGATAAAATTATTGTTGAAGATTTTGAAAATGATTTAAAAGATTATTTTAACGAATTTTATCGTAATAAATTAACTTTTTATGATAAAATTATAAATACCGGTGCAGGAGATTTTCTCTTCTCATCGGCTGAAGGCATAGGCATAGTCACTAAACAGGGGCTGCCGGTCGATATAGGATATCCTGCTATAAATCCTGTTCCGAAAGACATGATAAAAAAAAATGCTTTAAATGAGATAAATGATTCAACCGTGCTATGCAGATTTAATGAAATAAATGAAAATAATATTGATGCCGTCGATGTTTTACAAACCAAAAATTTTTTTTTATCGGTATTATATATACCTGACGGTGAGGAAATTTCTAAAAAGACTCTAAATTCAAGGCTTGGCATAAACGGCGGATTAAGTATTTTGGGAACTACAGGCTATGTTATTCCGATATCAGCAAAAGCTTGGTTAGATACTATTAAATCATCATTGAATTTTTTATCTGAAAACAACATTGATTTATGCGTGTTTACGCCGGGCAGATTCAGCGAAAAATGCGCTATGAAAATTTTTACGGATTTGACGGAAGAATATTTTATAGAAATAGGCGACTTTGTATCATATTCAGTGAGAAAGGCGGCGGACTTCGGAATTAAAAATATTATTTTAATCGGTCAGTTCGGGAAAATTGTTAAAATATCTCAGGGGGAAAGAAATACCAACGCTAAATATAGCCGGCTAAATCTAAATTATATCGGAGAAATAATTAAAAATTGCGAATATATGCGGCGTGCCGGTCCTGATGATTATTATGAGGACGATTTTAGTGCGATTTATGAAAAAGTGACTAATTCAAATACTTCAAGGGAAGCATTTTCTTACATAGAAAGCATAAAAAATGAAATTATCAAAAATGAAATCATTAATGAAATACTTTATAATGCGAAAAATAATATAGAAAAAATAAATGACAATAAGGTAAAATGTAAGGTGATACTTTTATCATATTCGGGAGAAAAAATATTTGAAACTAAATAAAATTTACATAATCGGCGTATCAAAATGCTTCAGCGCGAATATTTCGTTGGAACAGTCTATATTAAAAATTTCTCATATAGATTCCATCTTTGCAAGAAAAGAAGATGAATATATTTTAAAAAAAATTAAACATGACAACAATATAATAAAAAGTTCTCAAATCTTTTACGGCAGTAAAATACGTTTTATACTAGATTATATAACAGAAAATATAACTAAAAAAAATGTGTTGGTCTTAGCCGACGGAGACCCTAATTTTTTTGGAATTGCCGGAACTATATTTAATAATATTGATGAAAAATTCAGAAGATACATAGAAATCATTCCCGCGGCAAGCTATATGCAAAAAGGTTTTGCATCCATTGGAATATCCATGTCGGATTCTGAAATTATAAGCCTTCACGGAAGAAACATCTTAAACCTTTTTAATGCTCTTTATACATCAAAAAATATAGGTATATATACGGATAAAATTAATAATCCGAATCAAATTTATAAAATTTTAACGGAGAAAGGTTTCGGCGGCTATTATAAGTTTCATGTTTTAAGCGAATTATGCTCCAAGAATGAAAAACTATTATCCTTAACTATTAAAACGGAACAAAATTTAAATAAAATAAATATCCAAAAAGCTCTGGAAGAATTTGAAGATACAAAAAATATTGTAATTTTGGAAAACATTATTAATAAAAAAAACAATGCCGGCAAAAGCGCCAATAACAGCGTCGTTGATAATTGCTGCAATTGTGATAATAACTGCTGCGCGGCAGATGATAATGCCGGAAATAATGCCGTTATATGTTCAGATTTTTTTCACGCCGAGGTTGCTCTTAGCAATGGCGCCGATGTTAATATCGATACTAAGGCCTATGTTAATACCGATATCAAAATCGTTGCCGATGCAAATGAAAATGTTAATGCAACTATAAATGCCAATGTTCATACTAACGCTAATGTTGGTGTTAATATCTTAGGGATAAACGATGATGATTTTATTCACGGCAAAGGAGAACCTACAAAAAAAGAAATACGCGCGGCTGCCTTAAGTATGCTTGAACTTAAAAGAGACAGCGTTCTGCTTGATGCGGGATGCGGAAGCGGAAGCGTAAGCATTGAAGCCGCCGCAATCGCCTCGGAAGGAATGATTTATTCGATAGACAAAAATAAAATAAAAATAAATAATTTATTAAAAAATATTAAAAAATTTAAAAGACCTAATATAGAAGCAATACGCGGAGATATGCCCGCAATTTTCAATGATTTGAATGACAAATTTGCGGCTGAACATATTCAGCCGAATGCTATTTTTATAGGCGGAGGAGGTATATCTATCGAAGATGTCATACAATCTTCTTTTGATATGCTTAAAACCGGCGGAATAATTGTTGTAAATTGCGTTATGATTGATACGCTTAATAAAGTAATGTCATATATAGAAAACAATAAATCAAAAATAAGATATGAGATAATTTCTTTAAATATTTCACGTTTAGAATCAATATCTTATAGTTCATATTTTAAAGCATTAAATCAGGTTTATCTTATAAAAATAATCAGAACAAAATAATAAAAAATTTATTTATTATAACAATATGAATGGACATTTACTTAATATCGTCGGAGTAGGTCCCGGAGACCCTGATTTAATTACGCTAAAAGCCGTTAAAGCTCTTAGAGAGAGCGATTTTATTTTTTATCCGAGAGTTTTATATTCAAATAATAATTTTGCTTTAGATATCCTGAAAGGCAATATGCTCGATATTCAAGATTCTAAGCTTATACCTTTAGGTATAGAAATGAAAAAAAATTATAATCTTAATAAAACGCTTTATGATGAAAATGCATTAAAAATTCTTCAAAAATTAAAAGCAAATTATTGCTGTTCTTATATAACCATAGGAGACCCCGCATTCTACAGCACTTATTCAGAACTTTACAAATCTTTGAAGCAACTGGCTGCTCGCTGCAATATTGCTTTAAATATAAATATAATTTCCGGAATTTCATCTTTTAATTATTTGCTTAGTCTTATAAAAGAGCCGTATGCGGTAAAAAAAAGTTCTGTTTTAATTAACGTACCTATTGGCAAAACTGATGAGGAACTTGAATCAGAAATTAATTTTATTATGTCTTCTAAAGACAAACCGTCTATGCTCATTTATATGAAAGCCGGAAATAATATATATGATATACTAAGAATTTATAAAAAAATGTTTTATGATTATTTTAAAGACGGTAAACTTAAATTTTATATATTGGAAAAATCCGTTCTGGATGACAATATCAATTTAGAATTTTTAGAGTCTGTCAATGACAAGGTCTATGATTATTTTTCTATTCTCGCGGTAATTTTTATATAGATTGTATAATGCAGAGTATAGCGAAAAAAAAATATAAACTAACACTAACTAAGACTGACTGTGAACTAAAACCAAATTAAGGCTAAATTAAATTAATAATAAATCAAATTAAATTAAGAATGAATTAAGAATAAATTAAATTAAAATTGAACTAATATTGAACTAATATTAAATTAATACTAAATTCAGAATAAATTAAATTAAAACCAAATTAAATAAAACAGAGTCTAAACTTATTATAATCTAAAAAAACTGAACATAAAAACTGAGCATAAACTAAATAAACTATGGATACGCAATATACTGAAAAATGCAAGATTTATTTTATCGGTGCCGGTCCGGGAGACCCTGAATTATTGACCGTTAAAGCCCATAAAATATTATCGGCGTCCGGCTGCGTTTTTTATGCCGGTTCTTTGATAAATAAAGAGCTATTGAAAATACCAAATGCAGATTGTATACTCTATGATATGAGCGGCATGTGTTTTGAAGAAATTGCAGATAAAATAGAGACAATGTATGACTCCGGTATTATGACAACGGTTCTTCACGCGGGGGATTCATCGCTTTATTCTTCAATCAGCGAACAGATGGCATTGCTTAAAACAAAACAGGCAAACTATGAAATTATTCCGGGTGTCACAGCCGCCTTTGCAGCCTGCGCTTCCAACAAATCGACGCTTACATTGCCGGATGTTTCTCAGACTGTAATATTTTGCAGGGCGGCAGGCAGAACCGGAAAATTGCCTGACGGACAGGATATAAGAAGCCTTGCATCGCATAAAGCAACTATGGCTATATATTTAAGCTTTGGACTAATAGACTCCGTTGTATCGGACCTTTTAGAAAGTTATGACGAAAACACATATTGTTTAATAGCAAAAGACGTGTCTTTAAAATCAGAAATACTCATAGAATGTAAACTAAAAGATGTTTTAATCAATGCAAAAGCTAACTCTATCAGAAATATGGCAGTACTCCTTGTAGGAAATGCGCTTGCAGGTAAATATTCAATTGACCATAAATCTAAATTATATGACGAGAATTTTTTTCACACATTCAGGAAAGCAAAAAAAAGCCGATAAAGCCGGCAATTATGTGAATAAGGCAGCTATATTCGCTTTTACCGAAAACAGTAAAAAACTTGCATCAAAACTTTCAGAAGGATTGCGTAATTATTATACATATGGCGGTAAAGCTAATTGCAAAAACTGCAGCGGCAATGCCCACTATAGTGATTACGAAAAACGATATAAGAGAGACAATAAAATTTTTAATAGCCTCAATGCCTCTGATATCGGTATCGGCACTTTTGAATTTTTTAATTATGATAATGATAATTACCGTGAAAATATAGAACGCGCTTTTAACGAATATGATTTTTTAATTTTTTTTCTTTCGCTTGGCGCAGTCATAAGGCTTATATCTCCGCTTATAACAAGCAAGCTGTCTGACCCGGGAATAATAGTTATTGATGAAAAAGGCAATTATGTAATAAGCGCGCTTTCGGGGCATATTGGAAGAGCCAATGAATTATGTATCTCCATAGCCGAAATAATAGATGCTGTTCCGGTAATAACGACTGCTACCGATATTTCGGAAAAGTTTTCTTTAGATATGTTCGCAAAAAAATTTAATTTGAATATTGAAAATAAAAATTGTATAAAATTCATTAATAAATCATCCTTAAGCGCTCAAAAAATAATAATTTTTATCCCTGAATCAGACCTGATTATGAGCAGGAATGAAGATTTTAAAAATAAAATTAAAGACTATTTTGCAGACTTTAATCAACCAGTACAATTTATCTACAAAAAAAACGATATAGAAGAAATATTAAAAGAGCATTGCAATGAGTTAAATTATAATAAGTCAAATAATGACGAATCATATGGTAATAAATCAACAAATTTAAATATTATCGTCATTTCTTATAAAACAGATGTTCTAAATCTGAAAATGCAGGATTTTACAATGCCGGATTTTACATTTAATGGTTTGTTTAGCGGTTCACTCAATGATTCATTGTTATCGAAATTACGTTATTACAATATAACTATATGCAGATTATTTCCGAGAAATCTGTCAATAGGCATAGGATGTAATAAAAATACCGCTTTTGAAGAAATTGAAAATTTTATTCAAGAGATATTTAATCAAAATAGCCTTTCTATGCTCAGTATTAGAAATATTGCTACTATAGATATTAAATCAGAAGAAAAAGGGATTTTAGAATTTGCCCGACAATACGCTCAATACATTGATTTCTTTTCAAAAGACGAAATTAATAATTTTTTGTATAAATATCAAATGGATTTAAGAACTGACAATTATTATAATTATATAAAGCCGGACGAGACTGCCGGTGCTTCTGCTTGCTTCCGCTATACGGGCGCATATTCCGTTTGCGAACCGTGCGCGCTTTTGTCATCCTATATAAATAAGGAGTTATTAATATGCAAAAAAAAGAAAATGAATACAACAATGGCTGTTGCGATATAGCATCTGATTCGAACTGCAGCAGCACGACGTACGGAAAAATTACTTTGGTAGGGACCGGACCCGGTAATATTAAGTATTTAACGAAAGCGGCCGTTGAAGCGATAGAAGAATGCAGCGTTATAATAGGATATTCGACTTACTTGAAGCAAATTAGCACGATGCTGCGCGAAGATCAGGAAAAATTGCATTTTAATATGAAAGATGAAATTACAAGATGCGAAGCAGCTATAAATAAATCTATGGAAGGTGAAAGAGTCGTCATAGTTTCAGGAGGCGATGCGGGTATTTACGGCATGAGCGGGCTTTTGTTGGAACTGTTAGAAAAAAAATCGCTTATAGGTAAGATTCCTTTGGATTTTATATCCGGCGTTCCGGCTTTCTGTAGTGCCGCATGTTCCGTCGGCGCACCTATTATGAATGATTTCTGCGTTATTTCGCTGTCTAATCTTTTGACCCCTTGGGAGGAAATTGAAAAAAGACTGGATTTTGCTTCAAAAGCAGATTTTGTCATCATCATTTATAATCCTAAAAGCGCTAAAAGAAAAGATGAATTAACCGCTGCTAAAGAAATTTTATTAAAGAATATTAATAAAACCAGACCTGCCGCAATTGTTAAGGCAGCTTCCAGACCGGACGAAGAAATTGTTATAACGACCCTTGAACATATAGATGAATTCTCTCTAGTCAGTATGAATACTACTATCATCATCGGCAATAGCACCACATTTGTAAAAGATTTTTATATGATAACAAGAAGGGGATACGGTAATAAATATCAATTATAAAATAATTTGCTAAATTGCAGAGCGTCACAAAAAAATATAAATATAAAATTAAATATGTTTAGGCATATAAGTGAATATAAATAAAATATTTTAAAAAAGATGCAGATGCTGTATAAAATTGGTATAGAATAAGCGTATAATAGCTATAAAGCAGATATAAAAAATTATATAACTTACAAATCAATAAAAATAAATTAAATTAAAATAAAATAAAATAAAAAATTATAAAGCGAATGTTTATAAAAAAGCGGAGGATTCATTGCTATGAAAGTTTTAATTACGGGCGGCGCGGGTTTTATCGGTTCTAATCTATGCGAAAGGTTGTTAAATGAAGGCGACGAAGTTTTATGTATGGATAATTTTTTCACAGGTTCTAAAGAAAACATAAAAGAATTTAAAGATAATTATAATTTCGAATTAATAAGGCACGATATATCCGAACCTTTTAATATTGAAGCTGATTTTATTGTTAATCTGGCTTGTCCGGCTTCTGTTCCGTTCTATCAGAAAAACCCTCTCAAAACAATGAAAGATAATGTTTTCGGAATATTTAACGTTATGGAGAATGCAAGAAGATTAAATGTTCCCGTGCTGCACACTTCCACGTCCGAAGTTTACGGTTCCCCGTCTGTACATCCTCAGCCTGAAACTTATAGCGGCAATGTTAATCCGACATCAATACGGTCTTGTTATGATGAAGGGAAAAGAGCGGCGGAAACTATTATGTTTGATTATAGCAGAACTTACGGCACAGATATTAAAATAGTGCGCGTCTTTAATACATACGGTCCAAAAATGCTTGAGAACGACGGAAGAGTGGTCTCCAATTTTATAGTTCAGGCGTTAAAAGGTATAGATTTAACGGTTTACGGAGACGGAAAACAAAATCGTTCTTTCTGTTATATTTCTGATTTATTAGACGGAATTATGCTTTTAAAAAACTCGAAAAATTTTACAGGTCCGGTTAATCTCGGCAATACTTACGAGTTTACGATGATAGATTTCGCAAAATTAGTATTGTCCTTAACCGATTCTAAATCAAAGATAGTATTTAAAGAACTGCCTAAAGACGACCCTATCCAAAGAAAGCCGGATTTAACCCTTGCTAAAGAAAAGTTAGGATATAATCCCAAAGTTGATATAGAAACAGGCCTAAGATTAACTATTGAATATTTCAAGAAGAGATTAGGATTGTAAACTTTTAAGCCGATGCCGAGAGAATTTTAAGATAAATATTATTTTTTAGTAAAATTAATAACGTCTATAATCGGAAGATAAATAGCGAGCGCTAAAAATAAAACCATTCCAAATATAATGCTAAGCAGAATAGGTTCTATTGATGCCTGCAATATATTAAGCTGATGGTCTAAATCTTCGTCGAAATAATCGGCTACTTTATTAAGCATCTCATCTATATGGCCCGTTTCTTCGCCGACGCTTACCATTTGAATTATTATTGGAGAAAAAATTTTTGAATCTATAAAACTTTGCGTTATAGATTTGCCCTTTGTGATTTCTTCCTGCAATTCATCTATTTTTTTTGTAAAATATTTATTATCTACTGCATTTCTTATAAGTTCAAAAGCACGGTTAACCGGTATTCCGCTTTGAAATAAAAGACCGAATATTCTTGTAAATTGACCCATCATAGATTTATAAAAAATACTTCCGAATATGGGGATTTTTAATTTGTATTCATCCCACCATAGCCTGCCGCCAACAGAGTTTAAATAAAGTTTGACGGAAATAATGAGCGCTGCAAAAATTGCCAGCATAATATACCAGAAATTAACAAAGAAATTGGAAATAGCAACTAAGATTCTGGTTTCAAGAGGAAGAGGCACATTAAAACTGCTGTAAAGCATAGCAAATTTTGGAATAACGAATCCTATTAAAACGGCAGTTGCAATAATTATAGCAGTAATAACTAATTTTGGATAAAATGTCGAGCTTTTAACTTTTGTTTTAATAGCCATTTCTTTTTCCATAAGCAAGGCAATTCTGACCAGAACATCATATAAAAGACCTGTCGATTCGCCTACCTCAACCATGTTAACGTATATTTCGGAAAATATTTTTGGATGATTGCTCAAGCTTTTTGCAAGTGTCTGACCGCTTTCAAGGTCATCTTTGACCTCCTGAAGAACAATTTTAAATTTCTTATTTCTCGTAAATTCTATCAGAGAAGTTAAACTTTTGCCGATAGGAACGCCTGACTGGTATAAAGTGGCAAGCTGACGGGAAAAAATAATTATGTCTTTTTTTGATATAGATTGAAAAGAAGGAATAAGTTCGTTCATAGAAATGCTTGATTTTTCAACAACCGATAATGGAATCAGTTGAAGATTTTCAACGTTCTTTTCCGCTGCAAGCATTGAAGCCGCTTCAATTTGACCGACAACTAATTTGCCGTTTCTGCTTCTCGCCCTATAAATATAAATTGACATTTGTTATTATTTATTATGGATTATGTTATTTTTATAAATTATAATTATTATACTAATATATTAATTAATAATCATTAATTTAATAATCATTAATCACAATATATTTATAAAATATATGTATAATGCATACTATACTATAATATATTATATTATAGTATAGAAGATTAAATATCTTGTGTTGCCTGCAGTACTTCTTCTATAGTAGTGATTCCTTCCAGCACTTTTATTATGCCGTATCTTCTCAGCGTAATAAAGCCGTTTTTAACAGCCGTATTTCTTATCAGAGAAGCATCAGCTTTTTCTAAAATCAATTTTTGTATGTTATTGTCAGGGACTAATAATTCATATATAGGAATTCTCCCTTTAAACCCTGTGCCTCTGCATTCAGGACAGCCTTTTTCTTTATAAAAATAAGCCGTTTTATTTTCTTGTAATCCCAACTCCTTTAATAATTCTGCATTGGGCTCATACGGTTCTTTGCATTTATCGCAAAGTTTTTTTAGCAGCCTTTGACCTATAATGCCAACAATAGCCGATGCTATCAAAAACGGTTCTATCTGCATATCTATCAGCCTTGATATTGTGCTTGAAGCATCCTGCGTATGAAGGGTTGAAATTACAAAATGACCAGTTAATGAAGCCTGTATCGCTATTTTAGCGGTTTCTATATCCCTTATTTCTCCGACAAGTATAATATCCGGGTCCTGTCGCAAAACCGACCTCAGAATATTAGCAAAAGACATTCCGCCTTTAAGATTAGCTTCAACCTGATTTATATATTTTATCTTATATTCAACAGGATTTTCAACGGTCACTAAGTTTTTATTTATTTTATTTAATTCTGACAATATAGAATAAGCGGTAGTTGTTTTTCCTGAACCGGTAGGTCCGGTTATTAGAAATAATCCGTATTTTTTATTTATAAGTTTTAATATCCTGCCTTTAGTTATATCGTCAATATAAGAAGATTCTGATATTTTATTTATTTTGGATGATTTATCTAATATTCTCAGTACTGCTTTTTCTCCGTTGATTGTAGGTAATATAGAAACTCTTATGTCAAGTTCTTTTCCTGAAAGCGTGATATTAAATCTTGAATCCTGAGCATTTCTTTTTTCGGCAATATCCATATTAGAAATTATCTTAATTCTTGCAATTAAAGGATTTATGAATTGCTTTGGAAGTTTTTTAGTTTCAAAAAGTTCTCCGTCTATTCTTTCTCTTATTAAAATTTCATCTTCTAACGGTTCTATATGTATATCCGAAGCTCTGTTCTTTGATGCCGAAACTATTATATCGTTTACTAATTTAATTATATTTATATCTTCCGATTCTATAATTTCTTTATTTATATCATTGTCTGCCGATGCGGCAAAAACGGAAGAAGCAGCAGAAGTGATGCCGGTTGTGCTTTTTTGCGGTTCATTGTTTAAATTTAAGGATATACGCTCTGAATTATCGGCTTTTATAATATCTTTGGCGGAATATACAAAATCGATAGCTCTAAGTATCTCGTGTTCTCTTGCAACTGCAATTTCAATATCATAATTTACTGCTTTTTTCAGAGCATCTCCGGCAAAAACATTCAGAGGGTCCGATAGAACTACTGTCAATATATTGTTCGAAAGATTAATTGCAACCATCTTAAACTGTTTTGAAAGGGTTTCAGGCAAAATTTTACCTATTATAGGGTCTATAGCGATTTTTGTCAGGTCTATTTTTTTAATTCTGAGCTGCTGGGATAAAGCGTTAATTATATCGTCTTCCGTCAGGATATTAAGAGAGACAAGAGCTGTTCCCAGCCTCATATTCCTTTTTTTTGCTTCGGTAAGGGCATATTCTAATTGCGTGGGATTAAGCAGCTTAGAATCGACTAAAATTTCTCCAAGTTTTCTTGATTTTAATAAATTATTTAAGATTGCCATATGTTTGTAGTTTTATATTGCTATATTGCCGTAATATTAAATATTAACGCATAATAAAATTATAAAATACTCTAATATATAGTAATATACTATAAAATATAGTGAGTTATATATAAAACTATTTATGTATTTTAGCATTTATAATCTATGTTTATTAGGATTTTAGGACACGCTGTGCTGAAAACAATATTTCTATTTTACCGCTATTGCCGCTGTTGCTGCATTACTGAATTGCAAGATTCATAAATTTTATTAAATGTATCGATATCTATCTGCCCGGGAGCGGTGGACAATCCATCGTTTATTGAACAGTATGCCAAAAAAGACCCGTAATTTAATGAAAGAATCCGGGTTAATTTTCCTTTATCTCCCATTCCGAAAATTATAAATTCAGGATAATTTTCAATATCCGAATTTCTTAATTCGTTTATTTTATTACAAATAGATAATATATCAAGTACTTCTTGTTTTGACGCGATAAGCGCCGCCATTTTAAAAAAATCTGCTTTCAGATAGCTTGCTTCAATATAAAATTGCATTGCTTTTTTTAAATTAATAAAAGAGTTGAAATCGTGCACCGACAAAATAACCTC
>JAKAFU010000052.1 GCA_021825865.1 bacterium | reverse complement strand
TTTGGTATTACATACTAGTTATCTTTTTTATATTTATAATACATTACCCCCCCCCCCCGTCAAGAGAAAACTATTAATATAATAATAAAAACTAGTTAAAATTTATTTGCTTTTAATATCGAAAAAATATAAAGAGGAAGGGGAGTGGTTGGCAATATTATTTTAAAAATAGCACAAATATCTACGCTTACAAGCTGTTTATTATAAAATAAAATAAATTTTAATCTAAAGAAATTAATCTCGGTTCGGCGTGTAATTTAATTTTAATGGAACAGCATTGAAAGCCCTACTGCGAGCAGAGTAATACCTAAAACAATAATAAGCGTTTCTTTTTTGCTTTTAATTGCTATTTTTGCAAACAAAATTCCTGAAGGAATTGCAATAATCCCTATAAAAAATGCGTCAAATAAATTTATATGTTTTAAAGCGATATAACCGACGGCGCCGCTTAATGCGGCTATAATCATAACAAGCGTTGATGTTCCGATGGAATCTTTTATTGCTAATCCAAAGACTATAATATACACAAGCATATATAATACGCCGCCGCTTGTGCCGAGAAGACCTGCAAGAATACCTATAATAAAACCAAAAATAAGTATAATTATAAAATTCATGCTTGGGCTTTCAAAATGGAAAACCCTTTTCTCTTGATATTTTCCTTTTGTTTTTAAGAAAAAAGCACCCATTAACAGCATGAACACGCCGAATATAATTTCTAAAAGCCTCTGCGGCATACTGACCGAAATATACGCGCCGAGCTGTGCGCCTATTACCGCTCCTATTATTGTAGGTATGCCGATGCGATAATTAACTCTTTTTTTAAGGGCGTACGTTGCCGTCACCGAAAATGAGACTATGACGTCAATTAAAAGGCTTGTACCTATTGCTGCTGAAATGGGTACATTAAATATAAAAGAAAGGACGGGGACGACTATTATAACTCCTGAGGCTCCTATGAGACCGGTAGCTGCGCCGACTATTATTCCCGTTATAGAAAGTATAACTATAGTTAAAATATCCATAATAATTATAAAAGTAAAAATATAATATAATGCGTTAAAATAAATAGAAAATGAAACTTATAAGTTAAAATTTTGAACGGACAGACTGTAAAAATTCTCCCGTTTGAAGGAGAGATAACAGCAGATTAATATTGATAAATTGATAGACGGAAAATGCAAATATATAAAAATAATAAATTAAAATTGCATAAATATTTCCGATTTGTTTGCCTTTTCGATTAAAAACCATGCGGCTCCAACTATACCGTCAATTTCAGGCAGAAGCATTTCGGCTGTTATAGAAAATTTAGCAGCGGCATTTGAACAAATATAAAAATTCATTCCTTCTGTCCGCTTTAATTCTTTAATTATTGAATATAAATTATCGGGAAGACCGATTCTTTTCAAACCTTCCTTTAATTCCCCAAGCATATTTTTATGAATTAAATATTCTTCTGCGGTTTTTATGCCCTCTTTAGTCATAAGTCTTGCTGCAAAACCCACAAATAAAACATTTATTTCATCATAAATTGCAGTCCCCAGATGTATAAAATCAAACGGCGTTAATATCGCATCGAATGCGTCGTTAGATACAATAACAGACATTTTTTGCATTTTTCCTCCTTTATTGTTTATAGAATGTTTCTTCTAAATCTTCAATGGTCTCTTCCCTTACTTCCGCTGTTTTTTCTTTAAGCACCACGAATATAATACCTCCAAGTATTAAAATAGCCGAAATGAAGAAATTTAATGATATTTTTTCGTTTAACAATATTATGCCTAAAATTGCCGCTACCGCGGGTGTCAATAACTGAACAGACGAGGATAAAACACGGGATAATTTTTTTACTACCTTATACCATAGCACATAAAATAACGCCGAAAATATTGCACCCGACAATACACCTAAAATTATCGGTTTTAAATAAATATAAGGCGTATTAATATATTGCAAATTAATAAATCCATTTTTGAAAAACGCAAATATTATTATAAAAGGAATAAAATAAATTAAGGAATGGATAAAATTAGATGCAGTTCTTAATAAATATTGTCCTTCAAATTTACCTTTTAAGGTATAAATTCCCCATCCTATTCCTGAAATAATCATCATGACAGCCCCGAAATACCCGATAAAATTTTTAGGAACGGATAATCCTTTATATACAAGCAGAATAAATCCTCCCATTGAAATTATAACGCCTAACCATTGCAATAAAAAAAGTTTTTCTTTATGAATTAATATTGCATCTCCAATTATTGTGAATTGAACGGCGGAAAACACAAGAAGAGCTCCGACTGCGACGCCGATTTCAATGTAGCCTACAGAAAAGCAAAACGCATATACAAATAGTGCGAATGCGGATAAATAATTTGGTTTCGGAAGTTTAATTTGTTTATAAGAAATTATTAAAAAAAGTGTTAACGCTCCGCTTCCAAGACGCAGCAAACTGTAAGTCAATGGACTTAATACGCTATTATGCAGCGCTATTCTGGCAAGCAGACTATTGACTGCAAATCCAAAAATTGTAAAAAAGGTTAGAAAAGCAATCCATAAATAATTTAACTTATTCGGTTTTTTTATATATTTCATAAAAAATTTTGTTTATTTATAACTAGTATTTTTAATATATCACAACACATCATAACGCAGCAGTAAAACAAAACCAACATAACTAATATAACCGGCACAACATGATAATGCAAAAAATATCTAATCAATGTATATATAATAAATACAATTTAATTTTTAATCTTTCTGCAGAAAATATAATAAATTATACTGCATTGCTGCTATTTTATATTATCTTATATTATTGAAAGTTTAAAGCAATTAAGTATTAAACTATATTAAATATTAGAAAGTTATCGGCTGATAGCCTTCCGACATAAGCTGAGCGATACACCCTCCGGCTGAGGGAACCATACTAACTTTTTTATTAATTAAAATATCCGTGACCCCATAAGCATCTGCAATAACAACGCAGGCATGGGACATAACATTATTATTTAAAATTTGTTCGTAAGCTTCCAGAATATCTTTATCGTCAGTTCTAGCGATAAAATCTTCCGCCTGTCCGACTAAAATTAATTTGACATCTTCAAAGGCTCCGCTGTTCATTGTTCTCCATGCCATATTGAGACCGAGTAAAACGTTAACCGGATTTTCAGCTCCTGATAAAATAACAAACAATGCTTTTGATTTTGACACTTTAATTTCTCCTGATATGATTATTTTATGTAAAATATTTATTACTATTTATATTAATTTAGTATTTAATATGGACATAAACTTACAAACAAAATCGAAAAATAATTTCATATTAATTTTTTATAATATTTAATTAATTAAAATACCAACTGGTTTGTATTTTAATATATATAAAAAAAATTGTCAACTTATATTATAACTATTATACAAAATATTCACTGATTATATCAAAAATCAATATACAAAATAGGCGGTTAATGCGGCTATAATTATATTAATCGTATTAATTTATTTTTATTTATTTTAAAAATTAAAAAATTATTATTGAAACATTCAAATATTTTTTCAACGATGAAGAAAAATCATTCGCTGGAAGATTTAATTTAATTTATTTTACCAATAGCTGCCGTGAAGCCCCAAGCCGGCACAGTATAGATATAAGGCAGCAACATCGTCGGTTTAATTATTATATTCAGCAATTAGACTTAAACTAAATTGTTTCTGCATAAAACGGCAGAAACAATTTAGTTTATTAAAATTTATTATAATAATATATGTATCTATTTCTATTTGTTAATAAAATGAGGTAATTTTGGCGCAGTTATATGAAATTTTGGTCCGTCCAAAGCTTTCAAAAAAGCAACTAATTCATATTCCTGTTTTAAAGTAAGATGCAGCGGTTTAATTAATTTTGATTTATTCGGTATATTTCCGCCGCCTTTATTAAAAAATTTTACTACGTTCAAAAGGCCTTTTATACTTCCGTTATGCATATAATACGGTCCTATTTCTCCTATATCTATAAGGCTCGGCGTGGCAAATTTATATATGTCCGATTTCTTATGCGTTATTAAATATCTGCCGAGGTCCCGTTTAATTTTGTTTGAATTTTTGAGATGCGCGTTTACATATGTAAAATAATGCCTCGTAACTGCGACAAGTTTTGCGGTTTTGCCCGTAAGATGAAGAGGCGGTACTCCCAATGCATGGAATTTATTATCGGTAAACACAGGTCCGTAATGACATCTGATGCATGAAGCTTTCCCGATAAATAATTTAAATCCGGCTATAGCTTTTTTTGACATCGCATGTTTATTACCTTTTATATAACTGTAAAACGGGGTTTTAGTGACGACTATAGTTCTCTCAAAAGATGCTATCGCTTCAGCTACCATTTCCGGTGTAATAATATTTTTAGCGTGAAATACCTGTCTGAACATTTTTCTGTAAACAGGAATTTCGTAAAGTTCCGCCGTCAGATAGTGAATATGCTTATTCATTTCAAAAGGTGTCGATATTGGACCTAGCGCCTGTTGTTCAAGAGATGTCGCTCTGCCGTCCCAGAATAAAAACTTAAGATACCCGGAATCTATCACGGAAGGGGTGTGACGCCAGTGCATAGTCGTGGGATATGACAAAGAAAGTCTCGTAGGGGTCGTAAAACCGGCGGCTGGAACATGGCATGATGCGCAGGATAAACTGCCGTCGCCGGACAATCTATTATCAAAAAACAGCATCTTGCCCAATTTTATTTTTTCCTTAGTCTGCGGGTTATTTTTGGGAATTGGAACAGGCTTTAAAATAAAGCTTTTTAAATTAACAGCATACACATTTTTAGCAGCGATTATCACGCAAGAAAGCATGAAAATTATCGCCGCAGCGAATAATAAAAATCGTCTCTGAATAAGCATAGCTCCTCCTTTTTAAGTAAAACACATATTAAATTACAAAATTAATATACTGACTGGTCTGTATTTTAATATATATATAAAAAAAATTTGCCTGATGATACAGCAAATGTTATAATATTCACTGTTTTGATGAATAATTTGTATATAAAAAAATATCGCTGCTGCTGCATGCCCGCTATTAAGTATATCATATTTATTTATTATTATATCATATTTATTTATTTTATTTTAAAAATTTAACTAAAATTGCAAAGAAGTTTCAAGTCCGAAATGGCAGGGATGAAAGGCAATACAAAATTATTTATTATTATTATAATAATAATAATAAATAAATAAAAAATATAATAAATAATATGATACGGCAGGGTTATAACAGTTTATTATAATCATAACTGTATATTATAACTGCATATCATAACTGTTAATATTTTTAAAAAATGACTGCTAAAAAGAACGATAAATCCGAAGCTCATTATCATAAGGCTAAAAAATTATATAAATCAGGCAAGATTAACGATGCATTAGCAGAACTTCATTTAGCTTTGAGGATTAAAAAAAATCTAATACCCGCACATGTGCTCTTATCCGAAATATTATCCGCAAACGGAGATTATGTAAACGCTGAGAAAGAATTAACCGCATGTTTGGCAATAACGGAGCAGCAGAGAAAACCTCAAAAAATATTAGTAAGCGAAAGTGAAAAATATTCTATTCAAGAAATAACCGAAAAATTAGATGAGCTCCGCAAACAAATTAATAATAATGAAGTTTAATTTTATGAACCAGACTTAATTTTTGGAGGAAATTTAAACCATAGGTATAATGTATATAGAAATAAGAATACATATACTATTGAAAACATCCAAATTGGAAAATTATGATATATAATTCTGTCAATATAAGTTTGAATAAAAGGTACGGTATATCCTTTTTTACCGGCGCTTTCCAGCAAATCGCTCTGAATATAGGTTAAAAAACAGGCTTTACCGAGCATCGCCTGAACGGCAACCACAACCATTGCTGCGAGATGCGTAAGACGCCACCAGAATTCGTATATAAATTTCTTCTTAAATTTAGCTCCTAAAGGAACGGCTATAAAACCAAAAATGATAAACAAAATTACGACAAGATGAAAATATAAAACAATACCTGATAATTCTGCAAAATCTTCATGAGTCAGCATAAGAGAATCCGCTTTATAACTAACTGAATTTATTATTTTACCCTGCTGTATATTTTTTAGTATATAATATATATTATTATGTAATGCGATAAATGTCAATTTAACAGGCTGAACTTAATTAACAAACTAATCCAAATTAATATATCGCGCCGTCATCTGAAAACCCGATTAGTTGTTTTATTCAGTCTTTTAAGATAAAATAAAAATTATGAAACTTGCTCGTAACAACAAGACTATTAACACTGCAATTGTTAAAAATAGAATCCTTAAGAATAAGATTATTGCAAATCTTTTTCTTTTATTTGCTTTTTTAATTTTTGTTGTATCTTATACGATTCATATTTCAAACTTCTGGATATTTATACTGCAAAGAGCTTCTGCCGCCGCTCTTATCGGCGGAATCGCCGACTGGTTTGCCGTTACGGCGCTGTTTAAATATCCGCTGGGTCTTCATATTCCTCATACAAATATCATTAAAAACAATAAAGAAAAAATTATTAATTCTATAACTAATACCGTCAATGATACATGGCTTGGTAAAAATTATCTGGAAGCTGAAATAAACAGAATAGACTTTTCCGGTATTTTACTAAAGATTATTCAAAAGGATAAAAACAGAAATAAACTGAGATTATACTTAAGAAAATTAGTTATAAAATTTATTCAATTTACTAAATCGGACAGGTTTAATAATTTTTTATATGAAAATATTGATAAAGCATTAGATAAAACTTTATCGGATGAAAATATATCCGACAATATAATAGGCAAATTAGCTTTGTTTATAGAATCCGGCGATTCTGATTACATTTATGATAATCTAATTAATTATGTAAATAATTATATAAAAACATATAATACCGATAATCTTTCGAAAAGAATTACAGCTCTGTATTCTGATGAATTTATAAACGCTATAAAATTTGCGGGGACTCGAATAATAAATGAAAATTTTAACGACGGCATTACTAATTTAAGCGATTTTATAATTTCAAATATAGAAGAAAACAAATCTTATTTAAAAGAACAAATCGGAGATTTAATTGAAAAATATAAAAGCGATTCTGCAGTAAAAAATATTTTTTTATTTGTTGCAGAAAAGACAAATATTTTAGATATTGAGCTTTTATCCAACGAAATTATAGCAAAAATAATAGGTTTTATTAAAGAAATAAAAAACAATGAGAATAATGAAGTAAGATTAAAAATAAAAGATTATATTTTTAATACGCTAAATAATATTGATAAAACTTCGCAGGATAAAATTTTAAATACTATAGAAATGATGCTAACTGCAAATACAGACAAAATAAAAGATTATTTAATAAATTATTTAAATAAAGATGAACAAAAAGAAATTATTAAGAATAAACTTTCCAATTTTATAAATGCAGAAGGATTAAATATTATCAACCGGTTTAAAGACCCGTTAAAAAACCGGCTGCGCGCAATAATAATAAATTTTATAGGCGCAATATCGGAATACAATAAAAAGTATATCGTCAATAAAAAATTATTTAAAGAAAAATTTGATTATTTTTTTATTTTAATTCAGGATGAAATATTAAAAAACCATGATAAAGTTAATATTTTTTTAAAAACTAATGTTGTATATCTAATGAAAATCAACCATTCAACTATAGGTAAACTTATAAAAAGAAATTTAGAAAGTCTTGACGGCGATAAATTAGTAAATCAAATAGAAGATAAAATCGGGAACGACTTGCAATATATAAGAATCAACGGCGCTTTAGTCGGTTCTGTTATAGGAACGATTATAGCGCTTATCGCTCTGCTGCTGCAAAAAATGTAACTTAAATTTATTTATTTTATATATAAAGATTTTTTTGCAGCATTAAATTTATTGGATTGTTTTTTAATACTATCAAATTGCCAGGAAAGTTCTGATATTATCTCGTTATTAGAGGTAATAACAACCTTTCCCAATAAATCTTCCCTGTGCGAAATTACACCGCAGGACAATTCTTCGGATATAGCAAAACTGGCATACGGTAATAATTTATTTAAATTGTTTTTAAAAGCATAAAAAACATCAATGTTATTTTGTTCCTGCTCTTCCATAATCTCTCTCATCTTAGATAAATCATCATCATTCTTTAAAATAAATATACGTTCTATATGGATACCTCTTTTTGCTTGCTTGTAATTTAATTTTGTATGTTCAGTCTCATCTTTGCCTGATTTCCAATAAAACGGTTCTATAAGGTTGCTCACAATTTTAAAGGACTGCCCGGGCTTTAATTCAGCAAGTATAATCATTTTAGCGACATAAATATTTTGAAAGGTAAAATCCCCTCCTTTTTCAGCCTGTTTTAAGAGGTGATGAATATTCTCGAAACCTTTAATAGCTATTCGCGTTGAAATATTTGTTTTTTTCTTTTTAAGCTTATTATATAGCATTATAGTTTCATTAATAGCCATTTGTTCTTTAAGAGAAAGTTCTAGCGACGGAAAAGCTACTTTTAATCTTTTTTCCAGATTATCTATAGCTATTATAAACTCTGCAAAAATAGTCGCTAACGCAAACGCTAATGCGATTACTATTTTTGTGGAAATACTCAAATGAAAATACACGCTTAGCCAAAATGTGAGTATTATAAAGACAACGCCGAATAATCCTATAAATATGCGTAAAAATGCAACTTTTGACATTATGATAACCTCGCCTGATTAAGAAATTTTAAAATTTATTTTCGTTTTTATTATAGCATATTTACTAGTGAAAAATAATTTTAAAAAACATTAATCAAGAAAGCTTATTTTATATTATATTTTTTAATAAAATATGGTAATATATAAACATATGTTTTAATATAAATATTAACAGGCTGTAATAATTTAACACTTAATATTAAATTTAAGATTGCATATTAAATAAAAGATATATAGCTAATGAAAACTCGCAAAAAACCTTTCCTGATATCTTCAAGGAGATGCAAGAAACGCACAAGACGCTTTATAATTCAATAAAAACATTCATTACTT
>JAKAFU010000016.1 GCA_021825865.1 bacterium | reverse complement strand
CGGAAATAGCGTCGTGAAGCCTTTCAAGAAGCGGGTTAAGTTCATCAATATTATCTTTATTAATATTTTCAAAAATCACTATAAATTCATCGCCGCCGATACGGGCGGCATAATCTACCTTGCGTATGTTAAGAGTTATCCTTTTAGCAATAGTCTTGAGAAAATTATCTCCAGCTTGATGCCCGTAAGTATCGTTAATAAGCTTAAAATCGTCAATATCTATGAAGCCGACGCCAAGCGCTAATCCGCTGCGATTCGCTCTCTCGACGGCTTGAGTCAAATGCTCCTC
Source organism: bacterium (assembly GCA_021825865.1). Lineage (GTDB taxonomy): Bacteria > SZUA-79 > SZUA-79 > Acidulodesulfobacterales > Acidulodesulfobacteraceae > Acididesulfobacter. The sequence goes on along the minus strand of JAKAFU010000016.1, from coordinate 40,116 downwards.
AAGCGCTTTACGGTTAGGCAGTTCCGTTAAAGCGTCGCTAACGGCGGCTGCTTCAAGCTGTCTTCGCATTTCTAATTCTCTGCTGACATCTAACTGCAAGCCTATATAATGCGTTATCTCTCCATTTTCATTCTTAACAGGCGATAAATGCAGTTCATTCCAGAACGCCGTGCCGTCTTTTTTATAATTTAGCAGCGTTATAGTTATTTCATTTCCTGTTTCAATAGCTTTTTGAATTTGTTCAACAGCGTCACGAGCAGTATCTTTACCCTGAAGAAAACGGCAGTTTTTCCCTATTATTTCATTTAGAGGATAGCCTGTAAGTCGAATAAAAGCCGGATTGGCAAAAATTAAGGGCTGGTCAGGCTGGGTCAAGTCCGCGATAGTTATTCCCTGTTTTGCGGCATTAACGGCTTTTATGATAATATTAAAATCTTTTAGCAACGAAACTTTTGAAATACTGTTTTCATGGGTTGATGCATAATAATTATAATTATTATATGCAGCATCGGCTGCCGTCCCTGTATCTATTTTAATTTTAACGGTATTTTCAGCGTTGTTATTATTGACAGTATTATTTTCAGCAATATTTTGCTCTTTTGTTTCAATTTCGTCTTTATCGCCGTTACCGTTTCTTATTTCATTGCTATCCATGCTATCCATTTTTTCTGTGTTTTATATTTATATGTTATTTAGCATAAAACAAAATACAATCAGCCTAATTTAATTTAACTTAAATTAAATTAGATTAGATTAAATTAAGTTATTACTATTAAATTTTTATTATCAAAATAATACGTTATAAGCAATTATATTATAAAATTATATTTACCGCAAACTGAAATATCTGAAATCAGATTGATTTAAAAAATAGCGATAAAATAATATATAAATATACAAATATATAATTTTTTATATATAAAAAAAATTTAATATTGACATTTAAAAATTATAATATAAAATATAAATTATTGGATGTTTAATAAATATTTTTTTATATTTATTTATATATATATTGAATTTATCTGTATTTATTTTACTGTATTTATTTTGCTAGATATTTGATAAATATTTTTTTATACTTGTCTATCTATTCAATTTGTCTTTATGTATTTATTTATTTTATTTGTCTCTATTTTCTAATTTATTTTAATTTTAATTAATCTTAATTTTATTAAATTTTTTGAATTGTATAGTATTTAAAATGAGGTCGGCAATAAAAAAATGAAAATGCCTGCATTAAAAATGTTTTTTATATCTTTGCTTCTCTCAGTTTTATTTATTAATATAATACGTATAATTCCGGTTCATGCGGGTAGTGTTAAAAATCAAAGTATGCAAGGCATACAAGGGCAAATACTAAACCATACTAAATACACCGAGTATATTAAACGCATTAAATATATTAAGCACATTAAACAAACTAAGCGTATAGAACTCAGCAATATAAAAAATTTAAAAACAGACAGGCGTTTTACGCTAAAAATGGCTATCAAAGCCGCTCTTAAAAACAGCGATCTGATAAAGAGCGCCGTCGAACGGATTAAGGCTGCCGAAGCAAATTTAAACAGTATGACGGCGAGTATGCTGCCAAAATTGACATTCCACTATAATGCTTCGCGCATGGAATATCAGCCTTATCTCGCAACTCCGCACATGCCGATACCGGTTTTCGATTCATCAGGAACAAAAGACGGCTATATGTTTTTTCCTCCTAGAATTTATATGAATTCTGTTGCAAACTTTAACTGGAATGCGGAAATTACGCAGCCTATTTTTACGGGTTTCGCCTTATTAGACAAAAAGCAGCTGGCAGCTCTGGGCATTAATATTGCCAGAGTCTATAAAAAGGAAGCGGTATTAAATATTATAGAATCCGTAAAGATTGCGTATTTCAATGTTTTGAGATTTCAGAAACAGCTGAAGGTAGCGCAGGAACAGGTTAGGTCATTAAAATCGCATGAAATGCAGGCTCAAGAATTTTATAAACAGGGAATTATTCCTTATAACGACCTGCTGAAGTCGGAGGTCGCGCTTGCAAATGCGCTGCAATACAGAGTTAATTCAAAAGCTTCTTTAAATATTGCAATATCAAATTTTAATACCATTTTGAACGAAAATATCAACGGCGTTAAAAAATTCAAAAACGTTAAATATATAAACTCTGACAGTGCAGAAGCATACAGATTTTCATATAAAAAATTGAATAATTTAACTGATTACGCTTTACTAAACAGACCCGGTTTAAAGGTATTTAAATTTAGAATTAAACAATTAACGCTTAAAGAAAAAATTGCCGACAGCAGATATTATCCTCAAATCTCAGCCTTTGCGGCTTATTCCCAATCCGGTCAGAACTGGCTTGCCTCTAGCAATGAATTTTCCAATCAGGCAAACAAAATCATCGGTTTAAGCGCAACATGGACCCTGTTTAACTGGTTTAAAACATCGGATAATTATCAAAAACAGCGGCATGACAAATTAGCTTTAAAATATAATCTTAAATCTTATATTAATAACGTCAGACTTCAGATTAAAAGCAATCTTTTAGAACTTAACGCCGCTTACACTAATATTGGAGCGGCAAAATTAGCCGTAAAACAGGCGAAAGAAAATCTTAAAATAACTAATCTGCAATATAAACAGCAGGTTGTTACGTCAACGGAGGTTTTAGATGCGGAAACTTATCTTAAACGCGCAAAATTAAATTATTATAATTCATTATACGGGTATGATATATTTTTAGCAAAACTTGAAAGAGCTATAGGGAGAAATACTTATGGATATTAAAAATAATGACGCTGCTAATGCATCTGCACTTAATAATAACGGTTCTGCAGAGGAGAACAAGGCTGAAGAAAACAAGATTAATGAAAGTAAAAATAAAGATAAAAAAAGTAAGGTTAAAAAAAAGTATATATTAATAGCTTCTCTAATTGTATTAGCAATATTAACAATTATAGAACTGCCGAATATAAAATTTATGTTTAAACATGTTACTACAAGCGATGCTTTTATTGACGGCAGCAGCGCGATTGTTCCTATTGCTCCGCAAGTAAAAGGAAAAGTAGTCCAGGTTTTTGTCAAACAAAATCAATATGTTAAAAAAGGGCAGCCGCTTTTTAAAATTGACCAGTCTGACTACATTCAGGCTGTAAATAGAGCCGAAGCAGCTTTTAAAGCAAATAAAAATCAGATAAATCAAATATCTATATCTATTCTGGTGCAGAATAATTTGTTAGATAAAGCAAAATATCAACTTATTGCCGATGAAGCTTTAGAAAAGTTAGACCGCGAAAATTATATAAGATATTATAATCTGCTTAAAGGAAATGCGACTTCAAAACTTTTATACGATGAAATGCTGACAAAGTATAAGATGCTCAAAGCAAAAGTAAATGCTGACAAAGCAAATATAAATCAGATTGTATCAAGTATATCTGAATCTGAATCTGCTGAAAAGTCAAAAACGTTTATGTCTAAAACCGCCATGGCTTCTTATAAAATTGCCGAGATTAACTTAAAAAGAACTGTAGTTTATGCCCCCTGCAGCGGTTATATTGCCAAAAAAAACGTCAATGCAGGAAGTTACGTAATGCCGGGTATTCCTTATTTAAATGTCGTAAATCTTCATAAAATATGGGTGGTCGCTAATTTTAAAGAATCCGATATTAATAATATAAAAATAGGAGCGCCGGTTATTATAAAGGTAGATGCCTATCCTAATCTGACTTTTCAAGGGGTCGTTTCAAGTTTTCAATCCGGAACAGGCTATGTTTTCAGTCTTTTGCCTCCTGAAAATGCAACAGGCAATTACATTAAAGTTGTTCAGAGGGTTCCAGTAAAAATAGACCTGACTAAAGTATTTTACCCTTCTACTCCTTTATATCCGGGGTTATCGGTCGAACCGTATGTTTTGATAAAATAAATATAAAAAATGAATATAAAAAATAAGTGGCTCATAGTATTAGCCGTCATTCCAAGCACAACACTCTACAGTATGGATATGAGCGTTGTCAACGTGGCTCTTCCTTACATTCAAGGAGCAATGGATGCTTCTATCGAACAGATAACATGGGTAGTAACCGGATATATGCTTTCAGGCGTAATATTAATGCCGCTTGTCAGTTTTCTGAGTTCACGTTTCGGCAGAAAAAATTATTATATTGCATCCGTCATGTTATTTACTATAAGTTCTGCATTATGCGGATTATCCTGGGATTTAAGTTCCATAATAATATTCCGTTTGCTGCAGGGCGTCGGAGGGGGCGCTCTGATTCCTTTATCTCAAACTTATCTTGCCGAAAATTTTTCAAAAAAAGAACAGGGTAAAGCAATGGCTATATTCAGTTTAGCCATTGTGCTGGGTCCTGCAATAGGACCCTATCTGGGAGGTTGGATAGTAACCAATTATTCATGGGCATGGGTTTTTTTCGTAAATATTCCTATAGGTTTATTAAATATTATACTTATATATCTAATAATAGAAGACCCTCCGTTTATGAAAAGAGCAAAAGACAAAGTTGACTGGCTAGGAATAATTTTTTTGACTGTCGGGCTTGGAGCGCTTCAGATTGTATTGACCGACGGACAATATAAAAACTGGTTCGCATCGGGATACATAATTAATATGACGATAATCTCGGTAGCAGCTTCTATACTTTTTGTAATTACGGAACTTATAATAGATAAACCTGCCGTAAACATAAAAGTTTTAAAGAATATAAATTTATCGGCGAATTCTTTTCTTTCTATGGTATTCAGTCTGGGCATATTCGGAAGCTTATTTCTTTTGCCGATGTTCCTGCAAAAAGTAATGGGCTATTCGGCATATGACGCAGGAATAGCAATAATGTCAAGGGGTCTTGCTATGGTTATAAGCATGCCTCTCGCCGGCAGATTGTTTAATAAATTAGGTCCTAAAATTATGGTGCTTACAGGGTTTATTTTATCTATTATATCATCCGTTCAAATTGGTTCGATGAGTTTAAATATGGGGTTCTGGAATATTTTCTGGCCGCAGTTCACACAGGGCATCGGCTTCGGCTTGATTATAGTGCCTCTCATAGCTTCTTCTTTGATAACATTAGAAAATAAATACAAAATAGACGGAGCAGGTTTGTTTAATCTCATAAGACAAGTAGCCGGCTCAATAGGTATAGCAATCTTGGCAACGATGATTGACAATAATACCCAAATGGCTCACTCCGTTTTAGCGCAAAATGTCGGAGATAACACCCCGACTATGATGTCGTTAAGAAGGGCTGCCGCAATAACGCACTCGCATATATTTTATCCGCCTACTCAAAAAGTCTTAGCCCTTATTAACGGATTAATAACAAAACAATCTACCATGATAGCTTTTAATCTTGCATTTATTTTCATGGCGGTATGTTTTGCCGTATCGATACCTGTTATATTTTTACTGAAAGGCTCTAAAGACTCTAAAAATGAAGACGGCTCAGCTTCTATATCCGTCGAATAATAATATAAATAATATTCAGAGTAATAACAAATTATATTATTTAATCTATTCTATTATAAGAATCTTCTATCCTGACTATATCGTCCTCTTTTAAATATTCTCCAACCTGCGCCTCAATAAGGATTAACGGGATGAGTCCCGGATTTTCCAACCTGTGCAGCGAACCTATCGGAATATATGTTGACTCATTAGATTTAAGTAATATTTTTTTATCATCAACCGTAACAAGCGCTGTGCCGCTGGTTACTATCCAGTGTTCCGACCTGTGGTAATGTTTCTGCAGGGATAATTTTGCTTTAGGCTTAACGAGTATTTTTTTAATTTTATATGCGGCAGAATCCAGCAGAACGGTGTATGAACCCCACGGTCTATGAACGGTTAAATGCTGAAAATGCAGTTCTGAATTCATTTCTTTTAATTTCTCAACCACTTTTTTTACATTTTGCGATGAGCCTCTTTTAGAAATAAGCAGCGCATCGTCGGTATCCACTATTATTAGGTCTTCAATATCTACGGCAGCTATTGTTCTTCCTGAAGACAAAATCAGATTTTTTTTGGAATTTACATTAATAAAAGAATCCGGCAAATCCGCAAAATTTAGCAAAGCATTTCCGTCGGAATCTTTTTCCGATTCGTTATATAAAGAATCAAAGCTTCCCATATCCGACCATTTAATATCCGACGGTATTACCTTAGTAGCTAAGGTTTTTTCTAATAAAGCGTAATCAATAGAGGTCTCTTCAATATTGAGCATATCTTCGAGTTTAATTCTGACGGAAAACGCATCATTTTTTGCATTATTATAAGCATTTTCGGCTGATTCGTACAAAGAAGGACAATATGCTTTAAGTTCACTGAGCAAAACCTCAGGATTGAATAAAAACATACCGCTGTTCCAAAAATAGTTCGGTTTTGATAAATAAACAGCGGCTGTATCTTTATCGGGTTTTTCTTTAAAAGACTTTACGCTATAAGACTGCATTTCTGTTTCGCATAAACTTTTTTTATTGAAATAGGCAAAATCAGCTTCTATATATCCGTAACCTGTTTCGGCATGAAGAGGTTTTATGCCGAATAATATCAAACTTTGAGCTTTAGCTAAATCTTTTGCCGCTTTTACTATATTTCTGTAATGAATATCATTAATAATCACATGGTCGGAGGGCGTTATAAATACAAATCCTTCCGGGTTTTTACGATTTTTTACATCAAAGCACGCTAGAGCAATTGCCGCAGCGGTATTTCTTGGGGCAGGTTCAATAATAAATCTAAAATTTTTGATTCCTATTTCTTCCAGCTGGTCAAGAGCTAAAAAATACTGTTCATGATTCGTAACTATCGTAAAATCATCGCATAACTCTTTATTTCTAAGAATTGTTTGCTGAAATAAAGACAGTTTGTCTTTAAATTTATAAAACTGCTTCGGAAATAATTCTCTTGAAATAGGCCACAATCTGGTTCCGCTTCCGCCGCATAAAATAACGTTAGTCATTTTAATTATCTGCCTCCTGTAAAACAAACGATAATTATAGTTAATTAGTTTTACAAACTTTTATAACAGCTATGTCTAATTAATTGCAATAAAACAACTATAATAATAAAAATTATACAATATAATTGATTAAGTTATCTCCCGACAGAATAATAATCAAAACCGTATTCTTTCATTTTAGCTTTATCGTAGATATTTCTTCCGTCGAATACGGCGGGCGTTTTTAGAAGCGATTTTATTCTGTTAAAATCCGGCATCCTGAAGTCGTTCCATTCTGTGGCTATTATAAGTCCGTCGGAATCTTTTAAGACATTGTACATATCGTCAAAATAGTCTATCTGCGGAAATACTTTTTTTGTATTTTCCATGGCAATAGGGTCAAAAGCTTTGACGGATGCTCCGTACGACAAAAGTTTAGATATTATGGTAAGGGCGGGCGCTTCTCTTATGTCGTCTGTTTTCGGTTTAAACGCAAGACCCCATAGGGTAAATGTTTTGTTTTTAATATCCGATTTAAAATGTTTTAAAAGCATATTGACGATTATTTCTTTCTGAATATTGTTAACCTCGTCCACGGCTTTTAATATTTTAAAATCGTATCTGTGCTGTTTAGCGCTTTGATAAAGGGCCTTTACGTCTTTCGGAAAACAGCTGCCGCCGTAGCCTATTCCCGGGAAAAGAAAAGATTTGCCTATTCTTTTGTCTGAACCTATCCCTATTCTTATATTGTCTATATCCGCTCCCGTTATATTGCAGAGATTGGCAAGCTCGTTCATGTAGGATATTCTTAAAGCAAGCATAGCGTTTGAAGCATATTTTGTTAATTCCGAAGACAGTCTGTCCATAAAATAAATAGGAGCGCCTGTTCTTACGAAGGGTTCGTATATTTCGGAAATAAGCTCTTTTGCTTTAGTATTTTCTTTGTGATTATTTAAACCGGCTATAATCCTATCCGGTCTCTGAAAATCCTCGATAGCTGCCCCTTCTTTTAAAAACTCAGGATTAGACACGACATCGAAAGGAATTTTTGTTAATTCTTTTATTTTTTTTTCTACTAAATCGCACGTGCCTACCGGAACTGTGCTTTTTACTATTATTACTTTATATGAATCCACAGAAGCTGCTATGCTTTCTGCCACCTTAAAGACATTTGACAGGTCTGCTTCTCCGTTGTCTCTCGGCGGGGTGCCGACCGCTATAAATATGACATCCGAGTTTTTAACGGCTTTTGATAAATCGGAATCGAACAGCAGCCTTTTAAGTTTAGCGTTTTTGTCGCATAGCTCTTTAAGCCCTGGCTCATATATGGGGATAATACCTTTATTTAAAGAATTTATCTTATTCTCATCGTTATCTATACAATAAACGGTATTGCCGGAATCTGAAAGACAGACGCCGGTGACAAGACCTACATAGCCGGTACCTATTATTGAAATACGCATATCGCCTCAATCGTTTAAAAATTCATTTAGGATTCAAAGTCAAATTAATCGTTTTAGTTGTTTAAAAATTCACTGAAAATACAGAATTAAAAATTTTTTTTATATTAACTTATAATTATATATTTATGTGATATACTAATAAAAGTCAAATTAATCATTTTTAAGTCATTTAAAAATTCACTGAAAATACAGAATTAAAAATTTTTTTCATATTAACTTATAATTATATATTTATGTGTTATATTAATATATGTAAGACGTAATTTCAATTATTATTTTTTATTTAAAGAATAGACATATTAAAAGTTGCTTTGTTATAAACATTTTAAAAGTTATTTATCTATAGACATTTTAAAAGTTATTAACATTAAAAAATATTTTTAAGAAATATTTTTCTTGACAAACTTATTAAAATATTTTATACTCATTGATATTGATTATTGATTAATATTAATTATCTTATTATAAGGAGACTATTTATGGAATTGGAAAAAGCTTTTATCGGAAATGAAGTACCTTCGTTTGGAACAATCAATACTTTTAATCCTAAAACAGGCGGCTTTGGAACATTCAGCCTTGAAGACGCAAAAAAAGACAAAAAATGGACGATTTTAGTGTTTTATCCTGCAGACTATACTTTCGTATGTCCTACCGAACTAGCCGATTTCGCTACAAAACAAGATGAGCTTGAAAAGTTAGGCGCCCAAATTGTATCCATAAGCACGGATACCCACTTTGTGCATATGGCATGGCAGAGAGACGAAAAATTGTTAGAAAAAGTTAAATTCTTAATGGGCGCAGACCCTACCGGCAAGGTTTCTAAAATTTTCGGCGTATACGATGAAAATTCGGGTCTTGCTTTCAGAGGAACATTCATTATAAATCCTGAAGGAAAGTTGGTCGCATCGGAGGTTAACTTTTTTAATGTCGGCAGAAATTCCGATGAATTATTAAGAAAGGTTAAAGCAAACATTTATGTTGCCGAACATCCGAATGAAGTTTGCCCTGCAAAATGGAATCAGGGGGATAAAACACTAAAACCCGGAGAAGGTCTAGTCGGCAAGGTTTATGAAGCTCTTAATTAATAGCTGATAACCGGCAAATAATAAATAGCAGCTAATTAATAAATATGCATCGATAAATAAATTATAGGCTAATAAATAAAAATTTATACTAAATGAGTATATAATGTAAATTTTTTAAAGGCATTCGAAAGACTGAGCAGTCTCTGGCATAATGTATAATAATTGACGCAAGATGAGACAAAATTATTCGAATGCCTTTAATTTTATCATTAAAAATCAAAGAAAAAAACAAATTACCACCGATAACTTAAGCGCTTATAAACCAAAACTAACATCAATTTGCAATTATTTTAAACAAATATTTTAAAGTTGAACAACTATTTTAAATAACTTTCTACACAACTGCGACTATGCGCCTATTTAAAGCATGCGATACGCTTCCAGATTAGCATTGAGATGTTATACCGACAATTCTCTGGTATGCTTCCTCAACCTTTCCCAAATCTCTCCTGAAACGGTCTTTATCAACTTTTTCCATTGTCTGTTTATCCCAAAGTCTCATAGTATCAGGCGTAATTTCATCTGCAAGCATAACCTCATTTTTATACAGTCCGAATTCTAACTTAAAATCAACAACTATAATATTATTATCGTCAAAAAATTTACTTAAAATTTCATTTATTTCTAAAGCCGTCTTTTCAGCTTTTGAAGCATCTGCCGGATAGCATATATCAAAAGCCTTCAAGTAGGATTTGTTTATCATAGGGTCTCCGAGTTCATCGCTTTTAAAACACATTTCAATAACAGGAGATAAAAATTTTACACCTTCTTCAACCCCCATCTTTTTTGCAAGACTTCCTGCAGCGATATTTCTTACAATAAATTCTATCGGCAGCATCTTTAAATGATATGTAAGCATCTCTCTTTCTGATATCTTTTCGATAAAATGATTATTTATTCCTTTATTTTTCAAAAATTTAAAAAGCGATGCGGATATAGCATTATTGTATTCACCTTTTTTTATAATAGTTCCTTTTTTTTGCCCGTTAAATGCCGTTGCATCATCTTTAAAATATGTAAGCAGTAAATCTTTCTTATCTTCTTCTCCGCTGAATTCATATAATATTTTAGCTTTTCCTTCATAAATCTTTTTTAAATTGCTGCGATCGATGCTTTCAGCCATAAATTTGTCCGTCAATTTTGATTTTGACGCCTCCTTTAAAGTGGTTAAAATAATAGCTATTATATTATAACTGCAAAATTTAATCAATCAAAATTTTCAGGATAATATTTTATAATATTGACCTATTAAGATAATCTTTTTTTTCCAAAATTTAATGACTCAAAATTTTTTAGGATAATACATAATGCTTGACTGACGGCTGTTTTATTTAAGAAACAGAAGCCGCCGCTAATCACCTCCAATCCGCCGTTCAGCGCACAGAGCAAATAGCGCGTATGTAAAAAAGAAAATAGAAAAATTCCATACATTGCATTCATTGCTGCGTTCAGTGCATATGATAGTATATTAAAAGCATGCAGTATTTAAATTTTGAAATTTATAATATGAAATAAAAATGTTATAATAGTATAGATATTGAGGTCAATAATGTACGCTGTAAATATCAATCGAAATGCCCGCTTTTTTTCAGCCGCATTTTTATTTTGGCGAACCTATTGCTTATATATATGATTAATGTAAAACAATAAATATAATTAAACAATACAGATACAAATAATATAAGCGTAAAATAATAAATATAAATATATAAACAATACAAGCTGATATAAGCGTAAAATAATAAATATAACTGATAAACTGATACAAACAAATATAAGTACATATTAAGATATAATTATAATGAAAAACAACAAGGTTTTAACCTATGCTTTAATTATTTCTATTTTAGTGCATACACTGGCTATCTTGTATATTCTGAATATATCTCAGGCAAAGAAAAAGAAGAAACATCTTTATACTAAGCCTATAATAGTTCAGCCTTATAATTTTATAAAAAATTATTTGAAAAACACTCCTAAACCAAAGTTGGCGACTACAATAGCCCACAACGCCCTGAAAAACACAAGGCTAAACGCACCGGCATCTTCCGGAATGCCAATGCCTGCAGAACATTATGTCTATCAGCCAAAACATATATCAGCAGTAAATCCTGCTAATCATCTTAATATTAACAAATCTTATAAACAGCACAAATATATAAGCCACAGGCACTTTTCAAGCGCCCCTATTTTTTCTAATAGTAAACCTGCAGCAAAACGGAATAATAGGCTGAGCATGAATAAAATTTATCCGATGAATAAGAATTTCTTTAATTCAACAACCCCGCAAAGCGTTAATAATAATCAGAACAGTTCATACAACAATCCTGCAAGCGGCATAAAATCAGCGACCGTTAATTTAAATACAACGACTATAAAATATGCTTCTTATTTATTGCATGTCAAAGAAAAAATAGAAAATGTATGGGAATATCCGACTAAAGCGGAAAGAGAAGGTATTCAGGGAGTTTTACTAATAGAATTCAGCATTAATCAAAACGGAACTATTTATAATGTAAAAGTCTTAAGGTCTTCTGGTCAGAAAATGTTAGATAAAGCAGCGGTCAACGCAATTTTAAATGCGGCGCGATATAATCCTTTTCCGCATTACTGGACTATTAAAAGACTTAATATAATCGGAACATTTATTTACAGATTAAATAATTTTTATTTATACTGATTAGCGAACCGCTTTAGCCTAGTAGGGGCGTGAATATTCTTGCCGATTTTTAATAAATTGACAGCAGCATGCAGCAGCAGACAGACTTAATATAGAATTAATTGCTTACCATGTCCTTATCGCACCATTCATTGGTAATATCAGCATCATATTTATTAATCAAATGGGTATTCGTGAATTAAAAACATCATGTATGGACAAGCCAAATCCTTTAAGGATTGGCGTTTTCACTTTATCTCCGGGGTAATACGTAGAATTAAATTTCAATTTATTATCATTCAATCTATACACTATAATATCTTTTTTCTCCGTATTGATTTCCCAATACTCAAAAATACCTGATTCTTCATATATTTTCTTCTTGACGGAAAATAGATTCTTGTCAGACATGCACGACAATTCTATAATGATATCAGGAATACACTCTATAATTGTCTGTTCTTGTTTCAAAAAAGATTCATAAATATTACCCATATTACAGGCAGTTGTTTTATCAAAACTAAAGTAAATACCAAGCGGTTTTATTAAATTTTTAATATCTGAATTAGGATTGTTGAATAACAATGCAAAATTATCAAAGTTCTGATTCGCTGAAAAATACAACCCTGCACTTTCATTTTTATCTTTTCGGCTATTAAAATATTCATTGAATTTTTTAAAAAGTCTTTCCGATATTTTAGTTTCTTCATTATTTAACTTGTGCTTTTCGTGAGAAGAACCGTCTATTATTTCATTATTCATTTTAAATTTACATTCCTCATAAATTTACATTCACAGTATATTTTACCATATATATAATGTTTTATGTTAAGCAATGCTTTTTATTTTGAATTGATTTTTTTAATTGATTTTATTTTTATTAATTATATAAGGTTTTATTATAATTTTAATTTTCTAGTTTATTTTTATTATATAAGGTTTTATTTTGAATTTGCTTGATATTAACTTCTCCACGCTTAACGCATCGTTTTCATTGGAGAACTTACCCACCCTAACTTGCTGGTACACTGCTTTTCCGTTTTTACCCGATATACTTATAGGCAGTATATAAGCAAAAAAACCCATTGTATTCAGTTTATCCGCTAAATTTTTTGCAACTTTATAGTTAGATAGAGCCGCAACCTGGATAGTATAATAAACATTAGAAGAAAAAGGTGACGCGGCCTTAGGCGCAGCAGGAGTTTTCGGTTTTATCTTAATATATTTATAAACATAAATAGGTTTTTTAACGTAAATTATCCTTGTCTTAACAACAGGTTTTGCATATTTAGGTTTTTTAAGAGACACTGCGCTCTGCTTCGTCTTTTTTATAATATTTTTTTTACTTTTGCTACTTGTTTTTGCCAGAGGCTGGAAATTTAATGAATCAGATGGAACCGGCTGTTTTTTACCGTTAGATAATAACAAATTAGATTTATTTTTAGAAGTTAATGAATTTTTAATTGCCGATTCATTTATAACCCCTTCTTTGGAAGAAGAATTAGTCAACTTCTTCCCGGCGTAAACACCAATCGCAAATACTATAAACATTAAAACTAAAATTACAAATAAGACTGAAACTTTCCCTTTTTTCATTTTTAATTTACCCTAAAACCGTTCTTTTCAAAAACTAAAGACAACAATTCATCTAATCCCGAAACGCTAAGGCTGACATCCCTGACAAAATCAGGACAGTTAAATATTTCAATGCCTGAAACGCTATATTTTTTTGAACACATCCCCCGCCATGCGCAAACTGCACAAAGAATAACGTTCTCATCCATATTATTTAGCTCCTTAATATTATCTTAAAGTATTATACAGATTATTATATCAATCAGTACACTTTTAAATTCTTTTAATTCATGCAGCTTTATAAAATAACCATATTGTGCATCGTACACTATATATTATTTATGCTTAATAAGTTTTTATTTTTTAATTTTTTTAAAGTTTACACCTTTATTGTATCACAAAAAATATAATAAATGATAAAAAAATTAAAATTTGATTTATCTAAGTTATTTATTCAAGTTAATTATTTAAGTTAATTATTTAACTTATTTATTTAAATAAACATTTATGTTAGAATGTATACAGGATTTTAATATTTAATATTTATAATATAAATATAATATAAATTAAGAGGTTTTTTTGTCTACCGAGCTTATAATAAACAAAGATGATTACGAAACAAGGGTTGCTCTTTTAGAAAACGGACAACTTGTAGATTTTTATTTAGAAAGGAAATCTAATTCTGCCAGACATGGAAATATTTACAAAGGCAAGGTTATGCAAATATTGCCCGGAATTCAGGCGGCTTTTATAGATATCGGATATGATAAATCGGCTTTCTTGTATGCCGGAGATTTTTTTGATATCGATATAACAGATTATGATTTTTTTGACGGGGATGAAGAAAATAACGATATTGATGCAAGTTTTACGCCAAAGAAAAAGAAAAAAAGAAAAAAAGAAAAGAATATGCCAAGCATTGATGAACTTCTGAGAAAAAATCAGGAAATACTTGTGCAGGTTGCGAAAGAGCCTGTTAAAACCAAAGGACCAAGGGTTACAAGCCATATTTCTCTCCCCGGAAGATATCTTGTATATCTGCCTACTTCGCCTCATGTGGGTATTTCCAGGAAGATCAAAAATGAATCTGAAAGAAAAAGATTAAAATCTATTGCTATGCAATATAAACCTGAAGAAGCCGGTCTGATTATAAGAACAGCCGCTGAAAATACAAGCGAACTTGATATAGAACGCGATATAAAATTTCTTGTAAATTTATGGAATAATATATATAAGGATAAAATAGATTCAAAAGCGCCTGCGCTGATTCACGAAGATTTAAGCATTTCACTCAGAGCAATAAGAGATTTGCTCAATAATAGCGTAGATAATGTTATAGTTGACAATAAAGAAGAATATGACAAGATTATAAACTTTTTGAATATTCAATCGCCTGAATTTAAAAATAGAGTAGAATTATACGATAAACCTCAGATGATACTGGAATATTACGACGTAGAAGACGAAATTTATAAAGCTCTTGATAAAAAAATATGGTTAAAATCCGGCGGCTACATCGTCATTGAAAGCACCGAAGCTTTAACGTCTATTGATGTTAATACCGGCAAATATGTAGGAAAAAGAAATTTTGAAGACACTATATTAAAAACTAATCTGGAAGCGGCTAAAGAAATTGCCTACCAGCTCAGACTGAGAAATATAGGGGGCATTATCATTATTGACTTTATAGATATGCAGAAAATTGAAAATAGGGAGAAAGTTTATCACACATTAGAGGAAGCTTTAAAGAACGACAGAGTCAGAACTACTATCAATAAAATATCGGAGCTGGGGCTGTTAGAAATGACAAGGAAGAGGCTAAGAAACAGCCTTTCAAGTATGCTTATGGAAAATTGCCCGCTATGCGAAGGAAACGGTTTGATTAAATCGTCTCAAACAATTTGTTTTGAGATATTCAGAACAATTCTAAAAACATCTAAGAAAACAAGATCTAAAAAAATAACTGTAATTGTCCATCCGCAAGTTATGAACAAAATATATGAAGAAGAAGCTAATATTGAAAAATTAGAAAAAAAAATAAACAAGAAAATAATATTTAAAATGCAGGATAGTTTTCATCCTGAATCATATGAGATAGAATAACATTAATATTCGGCTTTCTCGGCAGTTATTTTATATTTTTTAACTTTTATCAGAACCAAACAAGAATGAATACTCATGCTTCTTCTTGAAGGGAAGTATATCAAAATATTTCACGGGCTTGCGTTGCTTTTATTTCTTTTAGTTACATTTTTACTTTTATCGGCGCTAAAAAATTTAAAAACTATTTCTCCTCTTTTAATCATGCCGAGTTCTTGTCTGGCTAATTCTGAAATATATTGCTTATTATGCTTTAAATCATATATTTGCCGTCTGATTTTAGCATTGTCTTTTTTTAAATATATTAAATTATCGGCAAGTTTGGATTTTGCTGCCTTTAATTTATAAACTTTGATTATACCTTCAATGCTAAAAATAACAATCAATGAAATTAAAATAGCAAACACTGCCGGTATAAAAAATTTAAGCTTTTTTTCCTTTTGAGATTTCATGTTTAAAATATTTCCTAACTTTAATAGGGGCGCAGAAGTCTCCGCACATACTGCATCCTGCCGTGTTATCATCGTTTTTTTCTTCATATACGCTTCGTGCATATTCCGGGTCTATAGAATAATAGAATTGTTTTTCCCAATCAACATCACGCCTTGCTTTAGATATATTAATATCTGATGCATTTTTTTTAAGTTTTATCATATCTCCTGCGTGAGCTGCAATTTTCGCCGCCTGAAGTCCCATAACAACATCTGCCTCGGAAGGAATACCCAGATGTTCCGACGGCGTTACATAGCATAAAAAATCTGCCCCGTACGCTGAAGACATAGCCGCTCCTATCGCACTTGAAATATGGTCAAATCCGGCTGCGACATCTGTTACTAATGGTCCTAAAACATAAAAAGGAGCATCGTCGGACATTCTTTTCTGAATTTTAACATTAGCTTCAATTTCATCTAACGGAATATGTCCAGGTCCTTCAACTATTGCCTGCACTCCGTAATCTCTTGCAATCTCGCTCAATTCGCAATTTATAATCAATTCCTGCATATACGCCCTGTCAAAAGAATCTGCCGTAGAACCTGCTCTTAGTCCATTTCCAAGACTCAAAACGGTATCATATTTTTTTAAAATCTTCAAAACATCTTCAAATCTTTCATACAGCGGATTTTCTTTATTGTTTTCAATCATCCATGCAATAAGATAAGAACCTCCTTTTGAAACAAGCCCTGCATATCTGTATGATTGTTTTCTCAGTCTTTCAAGAGATATCAGATTTAGACCGGAATGAATAGCCATAAAAGAAATACCGTCCGCACACTGTTTTTCAATTACTTCAAAAATTAAGTCCTCAGGCATTTTTGCAGGATTTTTATATTTATTTATAGCTTCCCTGAACGCCTGATATAAAGGAACCGTGCCTACCGGAAGCGAAGTGCTGTTCAGAACTGTTCTGCGTATTAAATCTAAATCACCGCCGACACTAAGTTCCATGAGGGTATCAGCCCCGTTTTTTTCGGCTAATTTTGTTTTATTAACTTCTTCATTAATGTTTATATGATTAGTAGATGTACCGATGCTTGCGTTTACTTTTGTAGTCAGCCCTTTTCCTATTCCCACGAAATTATCTCGATTTTTATTATGCAGGATTACTATTTTACCTGAAGCCACATTGTTTAAAAGATAAGACTTATCAATATTTTCTTTATTGCACACATATTCCATAGCTTTGGTGAATCGATTCTTCTCTGCCGATTCTTTTTGTGTCAACAATGCAGGGATGCATGCAATATTTTTTAAATCATTTGTATTTGTATTAGTTATATCTGACATTTAATAATACTCCTTTTAATTTATAATTTTGTTATTTATGTTTTTGTTAACTACATATAGTCTATTTTACATATAATCTCTTAATATATAATGCCGGTTATATATATTTGTTATTTATATTTGTCATTTATATGTATTATTTATTTTTATTATCAAATATATTTTTACAAAATCATTATTCTATTTTTCTGTCTTTTATTAATTCATAGTTAAAATTATAACGATAATTTTTTTGCGCTTTCAATAAAATTCCTTGCAATTTTTTGATTTGAGAAAAAAGAAACATGAACATAAGTTCCAATAGCATTTAAAATTTTGTATCCCTCATCAACCTTGCATCTCTTTAAGCTGTTTGAAGAAACATTTTTTACTGCAAATACAGATTCGACATTAATATCACTATGAAGAGATTCAAGACTAAAATTATTTTTTCCGCAGTTAGCCGTATTGCCGACTTCATTATTAGAATTAATATTATAATTGATTATGTTTTGATTGTCATTTAAAATTTCCGAATAATGAAATTCATGTCCGTTTATTTTAAGATTTGCTTTCCCGAGAAATGAATCCTTAGACAAATATACCGTACGATATCCCAATTTCAACTTAGTTCCGTCCATAGTCGAAACAAACGGCAAAATATCTAAGAAATCATACTGCACGGTTTTATAAATTAATTTTTTGGATAGATACATTAACCCGCCGCATTCGGCAAAAATCAATCCGTTATTTTTGTAAAATTTATAAATTTCCTGTTTTATGTTTATATTGCATGAAAGTTCTTTGGCGTACAGCTCAGGATAGCCGCCGCCGATGTACAGAGCTTTGACTCTTGAAGGTATTGATTTATCTTTTATAGGACTAAAAAAAATAATTTCCGCATTAAATTTTTTGAAGATTTCGAAATTAAATTTATAATAAAACAAAAAAGCATTATCATACGCAACGGCAATTTTGACTTTATTAGACCTGTTAGTCTTAGATTTGCCGGCTTCGGCAACTGTTTTTTTATTATTGTTTTTATTTGTTTTCAAGAGCGAAAAAAAAGACTTTGAATCTTTTATTAAAGTTTTTATTAACAAATCGGCATCAATATTTTTCATTACAAGATTTTTTATTTTATCAGTCTTTTCTTGAAATTCTTTTCCAGAAGAAAAGTAGTCGGGCGTAGCAAGCCCTAAATGCCGTTCTTTTATTGCAATATTCTTTCCGTCTGCAGCAATATATCCAAAAACTTTCACATCCTTAATATTTTTTTTAATTTCAGAAGCTATAAGTTGATAATGTCTTTCCGAAGAAATATTATTTAAAATTACTCCCGAAATAATAATGCCTTTTTTATAATTTTTCAATCCGTATACTAAAGACGCCATCGTTGAAGATATCCTTGCGGCATCCATTACAAGGACTATCGGCGGTTTAAATCTTTCGGCTATAATATAGGAGTTGCCGTCATACAGTCCCATGGCGCCTTCAATAATAAAAGCTTTATTATTATCGCCATTCTCTCTGTTGTCGCCGTTATCGCCGTTATTATCAACGTTAATTTTTTTATCGCCGTAAATACCGTCATCACCGCCGGCTGAGTGCTGAAGCAAATCATTTAATCTGTTTTTAGGTATTAAGAAGGTATCTAAATTTGTAACATTGCAGCCGCATGCGGTGCCAAGAATAATGGGGTCTATAAAATCAGGGCCTATTTTAAATAATGAGACCGATATGCCGCGCTCTTTTACAAAACCGGAGAAGGCAAGTGTAAAAGTTGATTTTCCGGAAGACGACCTGTCAGAGGAAAACAAAACGGCAAACGATGATTTAGGCAAAGATGATTGCGGCATAGATAAAGTTATTTTATATAATTATATATGTTATGTGTTATATATTGTTATATATTATAAATAGATAGATAGATAAATAAATAAATAAATTAATAAATAAATATAAATTCGCAAATAAAATATCAATCAGTAAATAATATAGCAAATAATATAAATATAGGCTAAATTTTAAAATCCTGTTTTTATAAAATCTAATAATGAAATTAAAAAAATTATCTCAGATATTTTTACACCGAAACCAAGCATATCTCCATTTACTCCGCCAAACTTTTTAATAAAAAAATAACAAACAATCAACATTGTAAACGATGTAGCAAGCAAAGCAAAAAGTCCGCTATATCCAAAAAAAAGTACTACAATAATTAATGTAATCGCAGAAGCTGAAATAAATGTTAATATATCGGTTCCTTCGGTAAAAATCGAACCTATACCCCTGAAGTTCTCGGGAGTAACTGTAAAATAAGACATTAAAACAATAGTATATCTGCCTACAACAGGAAAACTAATTAATGCATAAATTCCGTAAAGTCTGTTATATGTTTGAAAAGAATTAAAGTCCAATATAATTTTATATAATAAAACAATATAAAATATAACGCTTATTGTACCTGCCAGTCCGGTATTTACGTCTTTCATCGCATTATAAAATTTGTTTTTATCTCCTGTTTTTAAAAATGCCATAAGACCGTCGGAAGTGTCAGACAGGCCGTCAAAATGCAATCCGCCGGTAATTATAAAAAGACCGGCGATTGAAATTACTGAAGCAATACCAGGCGAAAATGTAATTTTATCAGAAACAACATATAAAACTGCAATGCTCAAACCTATAAATAACCCTGCTAAAGGAAAAAACTTTATAGATTTTACCAGCTGCAATCCTGAATCGACATCGATATCAGTTCTCTGCACCGCGCCGTACATGTGATTGTTCTTCGTGCCAGATGTTCCTGCCATATAAACATCGGCGTCTGATGGATATGTCGCCGTGTCTGTTTTATTTTTATGAACGGCGGAAACGGTATGAACTGCATCTTGGTTTGACTTTAATATCTTATCGGCACCGCTTTTAAAAATTGAATTAAAATTAAAAATAGTCAAAAAACTAATTGCAGTTAAAATTTTTTTCATAAAAATTTACGACAAATTATATAGAAAAGATTTTATTTAGTTATCTATTTACTTAACCTATTTATTTTTATATTATTTTTTATTTCTAATTATTTGATTGATTCTTCATTGATTTTTCTTTGAAGCAATAACATTAGCTTCGTCAAATGTCAGCATATTATTGTACATATCGACAGACGCTTCTATTATTTTCATTGCCAAAACCGCTCCTGTTCCTTCTCCAAGATGCATACCTAAATTTAAAACAGGTTTTTTATATGATTTAGATTGTTTGTTAATTAATGAAACTGCAGCACTATGACCTTTTTCCTTTGAAAGATGACCTAAAAATATATAATCTGAACAGTTATTATTTAAATTAACGGCTATTATCGCTCCTGCCGTTGATATAAAACCATCGACAACAACAGGCGTTTTTTTTAATGCGCATCCTATAATAAAACCTGCTATAGCTCCTATTTCAAAACCGCCTATGCCGGCAAGGACGCTAATCGGGTCATCTCTGTCCGTTATATTGTGAAGTATCGCTTTCTCAATAATCGCCGCTTTTTTAGAAATAACTTTTCTGTCAACACCTGTTCCGTATCCGCAAACCGTCTTCGGCTCAATTCCCGAATAAAAGCTGACAATAGCTGAAGACGGCGTAGTATTTGCAATACCCATATCCCCGGTGGAACAAATATTTGCTCCCCCGTCAATTAATTTTTCGGCTATAATTATACCGGTATGCACAGATTTAAGCGCATCATCATAGGACATTGCAGGTTCTTTAAAAATGTTGCCTGTTCCTTTATTTATTTTTGCATTGATGAAATTTTCGTTATTTAAAAAATCATTGCCAAAATCGGCATTCACTCCTACATCGGCAACTACGACCCTGGCTCCGACAGAATTTGCAATTGTATTAATCGCAGCTCCGCCTGTCAAAAAATTGGCAACCATTTGAGCCGTAACTTCCTGTTTAAAGGCGCTGACATTTTCAAAGGCGACTCCATGGTCCCCTGCAAAAACACAAACATATTTGCTGTTCACGACCGGTCTTTCATTTTCCGTAATAGCAACAATATCGCAGACAAACTTCTCAAGCCTGCCAAGACTTCCTTTCGGCTTAATAAGCCTATTTAAACGACTTTCGGCGATCTTATAATATTTTTTTTTATCTACCTCAGGAATAGATTTAATTAATGACAATAATTTTTCTTTATTTAACTTATCGGAATCACAGTAAATATTTTTGCCGTATTCTGCCATAGATTCTAAACTCTTTTATTGTTATTTTATTTATCTTATTATATTTATTGTATTTTATTTTTTTGTTTTGTTGCGCGGTTAAATTAGTCTCGCTGCGCCGTATTAACATATTGTATTATATTTTTGTTCATTTTTATATTCTATTATTTTAATCTTAAGACATTTCCTGCGACAGTCAAGTAAACAAAATCGCATAACGCAGAAATTTTTTGCTCCATTAATCCATTTAAGCTTATAAATTTTCTGACATATTCATCTTGAGGTACCATATTGAAACTTAAATTATCGCTTACAAATATAAAAAAACAATCCAGCTTGCCGATAAAATCAAAAAGGTCATTTAATGCGGATAATGCTTCATTATATTTTGTTAAATCGGTAAAAATTCCTGAAAGCCATAAAGTCATAGAATCAATTAGTATTATTATATGATTATTATTATGAGATAAGGCTGAGATTGAATTAAACATATTATACGTATTGTTAATTTCAGTTTTTAAATCATCAAAATTTTCATGGATTATAAAACAATCCGGGCGTTTTGCTTTATGTTCCGCAATTTTTATTTTCATTTCATTATCGGAATATAACGAATTTGCGGTAGCAATAAAGTGCAATATGTTTGAATTTTCCGGATATTTTCCGTTTAAATTGTCATAGAGACCTTCATCTAAAAATTGAACTAAATTTTTATCTGAATTTTTTTTTAAATCAAATTTTTTGTTTAAAATGGATAGCGCCGTTTTCTCAGCGTATTTTGATTTACCGGAAGATATACCCCCTGTAAAAAATATTTTGACTGGTTTGCTTGGTTCAACTTGTTGGATTTGTTTGATTGGTTTAATTGCGGCAGTCTCGGTCATCAATTTAGTTATTAATTTATTATTACTATTATTGTTATTATTTTATATATAGTTATTTCGGTTTAATTAGCCATTTCCCAGTCTTTGTTAAATCTGTCTCTGAGCCTGTTTAAAGTATCAGCGCTGCCGCTATTGCCGCTTCCGACGCTATTATAATTATTGCTGTTCCTATTGTTATTATAAATAATAATGCCTGCTTCCCTATTTTTATTCAGTGAAGTATAAGTAAAATTTTCACTGCCGATAAAAGCCTCTTGCGCTCCTACAATCATTTTAGCATGAATATAAACATTTTTTACAGGCATTAATCTTACTTTAACCCCATGTTTTTCCAAAAATCTTATATTTTTTTTATCATAATAAGAAATAGTCGAAGGAACTATTATTCTGACGGCTGAGCCCTTTCTCGCCAACGCCGACAGGACGATTCTGTCGTATCCCAATTCTTCGGTTTCTATGTCTATTTTTCCCGGCTGGTTTATAACGGACAGCAGTTTTTGCGTTGAACCGGGCGATACAACAAGATTGCGGTTTACATAGCCGTTAAATGCTGTGCGTCTATAATCGGAATTAAAGATATTTTTAAGCGAGTTTATTATATTCTCATTATGTGTAGTATATTCATATTCTCTGTTTCTATGAAATGCAGACCAATCAAAATTAGCTGTTCCTATTAAAGCCTCATGATTATCAAACATATATTTAGCATGGTCAAAAACATATTTTCTATCAAACATCTTATCTATTTCAAAATGTGCTTTAGTCTGTATTATTTTTTGCTCTTCTTTTCTAATTGACATTTTATAAGGTTTTCCGTCTATCATTATTTTAACGTTAACGCCTCTTTTGACGGCATATCGAATGGCTTTAAATACAGGTTCGTCATTTAAGTAATAAACATTAATGTCTAAATCTCTTTTGGCATGATTTATGAATCTGACAATCGGCTTAACACCGGCATTAGGCATAACGTAAAGCATAACGGCGCTCCTTATCTATAAAATAATATATTGCCCATATTTATATAAATTTTATCAATCTTGTATTTTAGTTATATTCGATACTGTTTATGTTACAGTGAATTTACTATACATATTATATATAATTAAGCATAATGTATATTTTAACATTGAATGTACAACAAATTACTCCCGATTGTTTAAATTACTCCAATGTTACTCATTGTTTGCCTTTATTATTATCAACAGGATTTTCATTTCCATTTTGACCAATGTTACCCGTATGATTGGCGTCATCTTCATGATACCCGTGTCCCTGCATATTATTAACGCCGCCGGGATTCAGTATTTTATTAAAAGTATCTGCATTGTTGTTGCTATTAATACTTAAATCATTCTTAAATAGCAAATTGGTATAAGGATAAGTTATATCAATGTTGTTTGCAGCATATCTTTTAGCTATTTCAAAATTGATGTCGCTCACGACATAGTGTCTGAAAACAGCCGATTCAATCCATATAAGAAGCGTAAGATTAAAAGTAGAATTTCCGAACGTTTCGAACCAGACGCTTGGTTTCGGGTCTTTTAAAACCTTAGGATGTTCCGAAGCTATCTGTAACAAAATATCTCTTGCCAAATCAAGTTTAGAAGCAGTTTCTTCAATGCCGACCGGAATATGAATTCTAATTTTCGGGTCTTCATGCGACCAGTTTATTACCTCCTGAGATATAAAATTAGAATTAGGTACGATAACGCTTATATTGTCCCTTGTTGTTACAGTGGTGCTTCTTGTTCTTATTTCCGTGACCACGCCGTCTAATTCACCTATAGAAACATAATCGCCGACTGTTATAGGCTGTTCAAATAATATTATTATTCCGGAAATAAAATTACTTAAAATATTTTGGATACCGAAACCTATGCCTAAACTTATAATGCCGGCAAATATTGCAAGCGAGCTAAGATTTATGCCCAGAATTTGAAAACTGACAAAAGCTCCTATTATTAAAATAAATATTTTAATTAATCTGACGATTATCAGTTTAGTGCCTTTACTTATTGAAGTTTTATCTAGATATTCTTTTTTTAAAAATTTTATTGAATAACGGGATAAAAGATAGGAAAATACAAGAACCAAAATTGCAACGGCAATAGATAAAATAGATAATTTGGAACCGCCTAACGTTATAATTTTATCATGTAAAAGGTGAAATATCTTATTCATAAGTTAATATATCAGTTAATTTTTATCTGCTGATATGCCGTTTACTATAAATTTTTTATAAATATTGTTTTATGGCTATTATTTTATAACTATATATTAATGATAACCATAATAGCGTTATCTTATAATGTTTATTATATACTTTTGGTAAATGCAAATTATATATTTATAAAAATAAAAACCCGATGAATTCGTATATTGGAAAACATATATGCTAGTGTATTATGTAAAAAGCATAGAATTATGATATATTATTTATCGATTATTGACAATAAAATAATAAAGTGATAAGTTATAAGTATATTCATTTCAATATCGGGATGTGGCGCAGCTGGTAGCGCACCTGCATGGGGTGCAGGGGGTCGCACGTTCAAATCGTGTCATCCCGACCATTCAAAACCGCAGTAAATAAGCCTTTCCAGACATCATTAATAAATTTTATATTTATTATAAATTTACATAAATTTTATAATTTTTATAGAATTTTTGTCCCAAATTTGTCCCAAAGATTTAATATGTCAGGAGAGTGAAAATGTCAGGAAATATAAAGTTTATGCCCGGTTTTTAGACAGTTTATTCCCGGTGTTTAGGTATGGGAGTATATCAAACTAGTTCTGATTTTTTTACTTCTTCAAGATATATTAAAGCATTGGTATTTATTTCAAGAATATCGGAAATTGAGGCATTAGGGTTAATTCTTTTAAGAACGGCGCCCGCCAAAATATAATTGCCGCTGTTATACTCATCCATAAATTCGGCTAATTCTCCCAGTTTGCCTTTATGATCTACTAATGCTTCATGAATGACGGGAGCGATAGTTATTTTATTTAATAATTCTTTAAGAGATAGTCCCAGAGCAACATTAACCAAAGAAAGCATTCCCGCCAGAAAAGCTTTATCGGAAAGACTTTTATTTATATATTTTTTGCATATATCTTCCATCATTCTTCCTTTTATTATAGCGCTTTCCAACAAAGGATCAGACCTGAAATCGCTTTTTTTGGAGGCAAGAATAATAGTGAGAATCCACCTTGAAACATTATCGTATCCTAATAGCGCTATAGCCTGTTTCACAGAGGATATTTTTGCTATAAATTCGTAATCTACTGAATTTATAAGTATAAGCAGACGATATATCAAGTCCGGGGTCATTTTAAAAAGCGATTCAATTTCCTCTATGTCTTCATTGGACTGAAAGGAATTAAATATATTAAGCAGTATTGCATAATCAGGGTCTAAGGTAACGGAAGAAATTATGGCAGGCTTTTGAAAAAAATACCCTTGAAAAAAATCGAAACCGAGGCTTTTATAAAATTGAAAATCTTCATCCGTTTCTACTTTCTCTGCCAAGAATTTTACTCCGTAATTTTTCAGAAGCAAAAGCATTTCCTTTGTTTCAGTTCTCGAATATTGTTTAACATCGAGTTTAACATAATCCGACAAAGGCAGAAGCGGCTCCCATTCCTCCGTATAAACGAAGTCGTCTAAAGCAATGCCGAACCCTCTTTTTTTAAATTCAGTTATGATAGAAACGGCATCGTCGTCAATTTTGCTTGTTTCAAGTATTTCAAGCACAATCTTATCTTTAGGCAAAAGCTCCATCATGCCTTTTTCTAAAATGTCCGGAGTTACGTTTATAAATGCCGGTTTTTCGCCCATTAGAGCTTTAAGACCCATATCGTATATATTCTCAAGCACATTTGCGGTAGCGCTTAAATTATCAGATACCGATACGCCGGAATAGTTTTCTTCGGCTGTACTTCTGAACAGTATTTCATATCCGAATATGCTTTTGTCGCCGCCAATTATTGGCTGTCTTCCGATGAAGATTGGTTTGTTCATGTTCTCTCCGCTGTGCATTCTTTTTAGACTGCGCTAATTTAAAACTCGATAATATAAGTAATATTATTTTTTACCGCTTTTCTTTGTATTAACCGTATTAACCGCATCTTTTAAAGCTTTGCCGGCTTTAAATTTGGGAGCTTTAGAAGCCTTTATCTGAATTGCTTTTCCGGTCTGAGGATTGCGTCCGTTTCTTGCGGCTCTTTCCATAACGCTGAAATTACCGAAACCTATCAGCTTAACTTCATCTCCTTTTTTAAGAGCGGCGGTAACGGCATTTACAAATGAATTTAAAGCCTTTTCACTGTCAATTTTAGATAAATTTGATTCTTTTGCGATAGCGTCTACTAATTCTTTCTTTGTCATAACAACCCCTATTATTAATTTAAATTTGATTAATTTTCAAAAGCGTTAAAGAATAAGGCTTTTAAGATATTTTAAATATTATACGGTAAACGGAGATTTGTCAATAAAATATTAAAAAAATATAAAAGAATATCCGTAAACGACATTAAAATCAGTCCGTAAAGAAAGAAAGAAAAAGAAAAAAAAAGAAAAAAAATAAATCGGTAAAATTTAAATCATTTACGAAATATTTATTTTCAATTAACATTTATGGGATATAATCATTTTATGAATGATTATATCCGGTTTTAAATATTGTTAGCTTTAATTATCTATTTAATTTTAATTTATTGTATTTAATAATTTTTTTAATTTTATAACTTACTATTACTGCTATTACTACTATTAAATTTTATGACAAAAGTTATAATGATAGAAGACGACAAAGAAATTGCCGAACTCTTAAAAGAATATCTTTATAAATTCAATATAGAGCTGGTAAATTTTGAAACGGCTGAAAACGGCCTTAAGGCTTTAAAGGAGAGCACAGGCGGTTTTGACCTTTTAATTTTAGACCTGACCTTACCTGACGCCGACGGATTGGAGGTATGCAAATCGGTTTCGCAGTTTTACAGTCTTCCGATAATTATTTCTTCGGCAAGAGGCGATTATTCCGACATAGTGACGGGACTTGAAATAGGAGCAGACGATTACGTCGCAAAGCCTTATAACCCAAGAGAATTGGTTGCGCGTATCAGAGCCGTAGCCAGAAGAAAAACACGCGATAATTGTACCGGTAATAACGAGGATAATAAAAACGGCGGTTTTGAAATAGACAAAAATAAAATGCTTATTAAAAAAAACGGAAAAACCGTTGACTTAACATCTGCGGAATACGAACTTTTTTTGCTTTTATATAACAACAAAGGAAATGTTATTACAAGAGACTATATTTTGGAAAACATTAAAACTATGAGTTATGAAAGCATTGATAGGACGGTTGACGTTTTAATAGGAAGAATAAGAAAAAAAATAGGGGACGATCCGAGAAATCCTAAATACATAAAGTCTATAAGGGGTTACGGATATAAATTCTACGTCGATGAAAATTAACAGACACTCCGTATTGTTTAAAATAAATATAGTTTTTATTCTGTCTTTTGCGGTATTGCTGTTTTTCTATTTATTTGCGCATAAAATAATAAACCGTGTCGAAACTTTCAAATTTATAAGAAAAGCCGTGTTTCTTGTTAAAAAAAATAAATTGAAAGATTCTGAAGTGTTCGGCGTTAATTTAATAAAAAATCAAAAAAGTATCAATAAGATTTTAAAAAACGGCAAAATTATATTAAAAAAAAATCCTCCCCGCCTTGATTATACCCTGAATTTATTAAGCTTCAACGGAAACAAGTATTTATACTTCAGGTCAAAAACCGGAAAAATTAATCTTTTATTAAAAAGGATTTCAGGCGTAAACGAAAGGCAGAACATTTTATTAGCCGCTTGGATAGGTTTAAACGTTATACTCATTCTTTTGTATATCAGCATATTTCGCTCTATAAGGCCTCTTAAAAAATTAAGGGACAACATCGAAGAATTTAAAAACGGAAATATAAACGTCAATTTAACCGACTATGCTTCAAGAAAGGACGAGATAGGATTTTTGGCAAAAGAATTTAAAGAAGCCATAGACAATCTTAAAAAAACTATGAATACCAGAATTTGGTTCATAAGAAATATAGCTCACGAATTAAAAACGCCTATTACTAAAGGCAAAATTGCTCTCGAATTATTAAAAGACGAAGACGAAAATAAAAAAAGAATTTTTTCTGACATATTTAACAGACTTGAAATGCTTATAAACGAACTGTTCGCAGCTGAAAAAATAGCTGCCGGAAATGAAATTTTAAATACAACCGTCTGCAGTTTAACCAGTGTAATAAACAGGGCAAACGAACTGCTTTTCGTAAAAAACGACGGCGCTATAAACATTGTTTCCGATAATCCCGATTATACGGTTAAAGGGGATTGCGAACTGTTAAGCATTGGCATAAAAAATTTAATGGACAACGCCGTTAAATTCAAAGCCAACGGAAAATCGGCCGTCACGGTAAGCATTGAAAAAGGCGTTTTGAGCATAATAAATAAAGGAGCAAAGCCGCCTATTTCGGAAGACGTTATGTTTGAACCTTTTTCGAAAGAACTTAACACAAAAAACAAAGACGGTTTCGGGCTCGGTTTATATATAACAAAACAAATAATCGAAAAACACGGATTAAAAATTATATACGAATATACCTACGGAAAAAATATTTTTAAAATAGATTTAAATAAAATTCTTTGCTCATAACATATCTGATATATTCTGATTTTATTAACTTATCAATAATCTAAATCAGGGAATAATTTTCATTAACTGCAACAAACTTCTTTGTCAAAAAATTGGAGAAACCGGACAGAATAAAGCGCATATTTTTATTCGAACCGTCGACGGTAAAATTTAAATCATTTACTAAATATTTATTTTCAATTAACATTTATGGGATATAATCATTTTATGAATGATTTTAGGCTATTTAAAACATTACCTGTCGCGATTATTCATTTAATTTAATTTTATATAATTTTTAATTTAAAGGAGAGATTCAAAATGAAAAAATCTAAGTTTTTTTTCCTGTTTATGTTTTTGTTGGCATTTATTTTTACCGGAACGTATTTTGCGGGCAATGCTTTCGCATTTCAGGGTATGCAGAAACATAACTTTATGGGGCATAAATTTATGCACCGCAATAAAATGAATATGCGGATGAGAATTGGAATGTTTAATGTTTTTATGCTCAAAAAGAAATTGCATTTAAATAAAAATCAGGTTCATCAAATTATGCTGTTTAAACGTCAGGAATTTAAAGCTTTCAGGTCTAATATGGGGAATTTTAGAAATCCGCTGCTTTCGGCAATAAAATCCGGCTCGTTTAATAAAAGCGTTTTCGTATCAAATATTACGAATAAAGTTAAAAACATGGTCGAAATTAAAGCAAACTTTTTTCAAAAATTCTTTAACGTTTTAACGCCGCAGCAAAGAAAGGAATTTGTGCAAATGATGAAGAAAAGAATCGGCAACAAAATTAAACGTCTTGAGTTTATGAAAAAAATGTTGAATAAAAAAATTAAGGCTATGAAAGAAAACCTGTCTGAATAATATAGCTGTTTATTTACTATCGATTAGTTATTGATGAGTATTAATCGGTATTCATAACGGTTAATTTTAAATTTTATAAAAGCGGCTGCGTTATTATGTTTAATGCAGCCGCTTCCGGTCATTGCGAGTATATCCTTAGAATACGTTTATAAACACCAACGGCTTCCTTTTATGTATTCGAAGTTCCGGTAGCATATAATTATTTGTCTTATAGCAAGAATAAATTAAAATTTTAATAAAAAGGCTTATTATGAAACGTAAATTAATTCTGATAAAAAAAAATTTAAAATAAAGATATGACAAAGCAATTTTTAGCAATTTCATTTTAACTAATCTAACTAATCTAACTAATTAAATTATATAATTATAGTTAAAATTTTATATATTTATCCTTTGGACTTCCGCAAATGGGGCATTTATCCGGCGCTTCATCTCCTAAATGCGTATGACCGCATACCGGACAAATGAAAATATGCTGGTCTGTAAAATCTTTATCCTGTTTATTTAGCTCTATCGCCTTACTGTAAATATCTCTGTGTATTTTTTCAGTCTCTAAAGCAAAATGAGTTGAAATTTCGGCCTGTTTTTCATTTTGAAATTTAGCTGTATTGTTGAATACGGGATACATTTCCTCTACTTCATAATTTTCGCCGTCATACGCGTTGACGAGATTTTCATCTGATTTTTTAATATTGCCCAGTGCTCTGAAATGATTTTTTGCGTGAATGAATTCAGCATGCGATATGGCTCTTAATAATCTGGCAAGATTCGGCTTATTTTCTTTTTCCGCAACTTCTGCAAATATTAAATATTTTATGTGGGCTTGCGATTCCCCTGCAAAAGCGGATTTTAAATCATCTTCCGTCATTATTCTCATTGATTCGACCCCTTTTTTAAAATTATAAATTTTAAATGTGTTTTAATTTTTTATTTTAATTTCTCATTTTAATTGTAGCTAAAACAATTAAAATAATCAAGGGCTAAGTCTATGCTACAATAAAAACACTTCCTTTTATTGCAAAAAAATCTG
Source organism: bacterium (assembly GCA_021825865.1). Lineage (GTDB taxonomy): Bacteria > SZUA-79 > SZUA-79 > Acidulodesulfobacterales > Acidulodesulfobacteraceae > Acididesulfobacter. Next base: position 8,813 of record JAKAFU010000016.1, on the reverse strand, counting down.
TAAATTAGTAAACTGATAAACTATGAGGTATACATATTTAAAAAAGGCAGTACCGACGATAAAAATGATGTTTGGAATGATATCTGGATTGAATAAAATCAATTTGGATGTGTTCATTAATTTTATTCTTTTCATCATTACGATTTATTTTATTTATACTGTTTCAGCGGGCATACAAGTCGCAAATGCTGCTGCTGCGCCGTTTATATCTGCCTCTTCCTCCAACCGCAGGATTCTTAGCAAGATATCGTTGTCTCAAGCTATTAAAAGAGCGGTGTCTAAGCAGGGGAATATACTAAAGGCAGAACATATTATTGCTGAAGAAACAGATTTAAAAAAAGCTGCTTACGCCGGTTTGATGCCTGATATAACAATTGTAGGCGGCGGTATCTGGACACAAATGAGAAATGGCTCTCCTTTGTTTGCTTCTGCTAACGGGATGCGGGAATATATCGGTCAAATCAGATTAACAGTGCCTATATTTAACCCTAAAAGTTATGCCCTTATTTCGTTATCAAGGAGTAATTTAGAAATTGCAAAATACAGGCTGCGTTTAGCCCGTCTAATTATTGCCGCTCAGGTGACGCAGGATTATTACGGTCTGATTCTGTTAAAAAATGAGATAAATATACAGCTAAAAACATTAAGCAATATTAAAAAAATTTTTAATGCTACGGAAAATGGATATAAAACCGGTAATCTTCCGCGTTTGGATGTTGTTCAGATTGGTTTCTTGATTACAAAATTGCAAACAGATTTAAATGTTTTAATATCTAGATTAAAAGCTATGGAATATATTTTTTCCATAGAAATATTCTGTAAAAAATTTAATACTGATAAATTATCGCCGTTTTTATCAGATGCGTACGCTTCTAACTACAAACTTCCGGCCTTAAACAGCCTTATTTTGAATGCTATAAAAAAACAGCCGCTAATTAAGATTGCTAAAGCAGAAATTAAATCCGCAGATGCTGACGTTTCAATAAATAAAGCCGCAAAACTTCCTAATATTCAAGGCGGCGCCTCATATGGAGAAGATACGATAAATTCTGTTGATATCCCTGACCTTGGATGGCAATTTTTCGTGACGTTAAATATACCCATTTCAAATTTTGGGCTTCATAGCGACTATGCAGATGCAGCAAATGAAAAACTTATGGCATTACAATCGGCAAAATCGGCCCTCAAATTATCTATAAAGAAGAAATTAGCTTTAGATTACGGTTTTGCAAAAGCTCAGGAAAAAAGAATATCTGGAGCAAAAATTCTGGTTAAGGAATCGGAGAGTGTTTATAAGATGACTGAAGAAGGCTATTTGGCAGGGGAATTTAATGCGCTCGCTTTACAGGAAGCTCAGAACAACAGGATAAAAGCGCAGTTAACGCTTGCCAAGGCTATAAACAGGTTTTATTTAGCTACTGCACAATTAGATATAGATATGGGAATAATTCCTTATGGAGGCGTAACATTATGAAAAGGTTAAATGCTGCCGGCACACATCGGTTTTTATTTGCAAAAGCTGATTGTTCCAGGCGTAATAGCAGTGAGGCGCCTCTATCTTACAAAAGAGGCTTTTTAATTAAAAGATTAAATACTCCCGCGACTCTCAATGTTCTAAAAAGCTTTCTATTGAATTTAAATTTAATTTTTTTGCTATACGCATTGTTATTTTTTACTTTTATTTTGATTTCTGTTGTAATTTTTATGTACCGCATTACTAATGCTTATGCTTCTTCTGTTATATCCGTAAAAATATCATATATAAAAAGATCGGCATGGATTGAAGATATTACCGTGCCCGGCATGGTTCATAGCACGGGTAAACTTGTTGTTTCAGCCCCATTTACAGGAAGGATTATAGAATCATTTCTTTTTCCGTCACACGTAAGTTCAGGAACTGTTATAGCAAGAGTTATCCGGCCTGGATTGGATGCAAGAATTATCTCAGCCAAAGCCTCGGTAGAATATGCAAAGATGAAACTCAAAAGAATAAAACTTTTGTTTCGTGACGGGGTAATGGCAAAAAAAGATGAGGAACGTGCAGCCTTATCACTTGCTGACGCATATTCTAGACTCCGTTCTCTTGAAGCTTTCGAAAGTGAGGGTGTATTAATTTCACATTTTAAAGGAACAGTGCATTATCTTGTGCCTGATGATGCAATAGTAAGCGCAGGAATCTCTATTGCGGTGCTAAACGGCAAGGGAAAACCGTGGATAGCCGCATATGTCACGCCTTCACAGAGTTTTAAACTTTATGATAATATGCAGGTTAGTATAAAAACAAAGCATTTTAGCGGGGCAGGAAAAATAATTTCAATCGGCAATAATGCCATACATAACGGCTTAGTACCTGTGTATGTAAATTTGCCGGAAGATTCATCTCTGCTGCCCGGCGAATGGGTTAAACTCAGTTTCAATTTTGCAAAATCGAAAACTGCTGCTAAAGCCGAAGATGTTTTTTCTCTGCCCAAAAAGGCGATTGTGATGTTAAAAGGAGAAACTTTTGTATTTATTATAAAGCATAATAAAACATTAGCCGTAAAAGTAAAAGTAATCGGTGTCGAAAAAGGTACGGCATATGTAAAAGGAAATATTAGGTTAAACGAACCGGTAATCGTCTATCCTGTTTCCCGTCTTATATCCGGTATTTTAGTGGAGATAAGACATTGAGCAGGTATCTTAATTTTCTTTTAAAAAACAAATTTTCGGTAATTTTGTTGTCTTTAATGATTATAGGCATCGGATGGATTTATATTAACAGCATGCCCCAAAGCATTTTTCCAGATGTAAATTTTCCTAGGATTTCTGTTTTGGTTCATAGCGGCAGACTGCCTGTAAAATTTATGCTAGTTAAGATAACCGCGCCTCTGGAAGCGGCGGCCGAAGGAGAACCGGGCGTTCGTCTTGTGCGTTCGCAAACCGGCAACGGCATATCTAAAATAACTGTTTATTTTGAATCCGATATAAAACCGCATGTAGCTTATTTAATGCTTCAGTCCCGACTTAGCCAGGTGGCATTGCCTCCTGACAGCAAAATAGATGTCCGTTTAATGTCTCCGAATGTATATCCTTTTGCTGAATATGCGCTTGTTTCCAACCGCCATGCTTATAATAGTTCGGCTATGATGCCTATTTTTGCATTCAAGATCAGACCGGCTTTGCTTTCTGTTAAGGGAATATATAAAATTGAAGGAACAGGGCGCGGCTGGCCTGAAGTTAAAATAAAATTAAACCCGCTTCTCCTTGCTCAATATCATCTGAGCCCAGAAAAAATTGTAAAAATGCTGAGGTCGTATCAGGGTCCTTTTTTTTCAGGGGTATTAGATATATTTCACAGACAGTTTATTGTAGCCACTGTTCCGCGCCCTTACAACACGACCGATTTAGCCAATCTTATGTTGCCGATAGGGCAAGGGAAAAACGGAAGACGTACTCTTTTACCTTTAAAAGCCTTTGGAACGGTAAATGTGGGTTCTCCGCCATTAATCCGCGAAGCAGCGGTAAGCGGCTACCGTCATGCGCTGCTCATTGATATAATGCCAGACTTAAATATCAATACAATTAAAGTTGCCGGCAATATCAGCCGCCGTATTAAATATTTAAACAAACGCCTGCCAAAAGACATGAAGATAATTTCAGTTTACAATACAAGCCGGCTAATACATTCAAATCTTGAAGACGTATGGATTGCGCTTATTCTTGGCGGTTTCATCGCTCTATTTGTGGTTTTTTTATTTTTACGGCGCATAGACGGCGCTTTTATAGCTCTTGCCGTTATACCTATTTCCGTGTCATTAACCATTGTAATTCTCAGCACTCTCGGTTTTGGTCTTAATATTATGACGCTCGGCGGTCTCACTGCCGCAATAGGAGCCATGATAGACCATGCGATAGTTATTGTGGAAAGAGGTTTCCATACGATGAAAGGAGAAGAGACGGAAGGAGGAAAATCTGCTCTTAAAAAGGTAGGAAAAATTCTTCCGCTAATGACCGTAGCAACAATAACGTCATCTATTGTTTTCATACCCCTTATTTTTATTCATGGAACATTAGGACTTCTTTTCAAACAAATGGCGCTTTCAATAGTAATAGCTCTCATAACATCTCAGATAGTGGCTCTGAGCATCACTCCAATATTAACGATAATGCTTGCTAAAAGAGAAAGAAGCGGCAGTAAAATTTATAAAAAAAACAGGCTGAGGAAAATTTACGGATATTTACTTATTAAAGGTATGCGCTCGCCATGGCTCGCCTTGCCTGTAATGCTTATATTAATAATTACAATTGTAATTTCGTTATTTTACCTGCGGACAGCCTTTTTGCCAAAATGGGATGAAGGAATTATCGTCGTTCCGTTCAGAACGCCCGTTGGCAGCAGCGTCGGCACTACATATAAGGTTGGCAGATATCTTATGCATATTGCCAAAAAAAATAATAATGTAAGCAAGGTTTCGCTTGTGGTCGGCAGAAGTTTAGACCAGCCTTATTCCACACCAAACAAAGGGGATTTAACTATTCTTCTAAAAAAAAACCGCAAGAAAACAACAGAAGAGGTAATGCGAAAACTATATAATAAATTCCATACAGCAGCACCTAATCTTATAGCTCTTAAATTATCGCAGATTATGGTTAATCGACTCGGCTTTTTATCCGGTTCCCATGCTCCGTTAGAGGTGCTGCTTTTCGGCAAAAGTTCTAAGACTCTAAGAAAATACGGTAAAATTTTAGCATACAAACTAAAAAAATCTCACGATTTTCAATATGTTAACTTCAAATCGCCTTCGGCAGGACCGGAAGTTACCATTGTTCCATCTGAGTTTGCCGCTGCTTACGGTTTATCGCCGCCGGTTATTGCAGATAAAATTAAAAGACTGTTATGGGGACAAAACGCAGGATTTATGCTTTACGGCGAACAGGTTTTACCTATTCGCATATTTCTTAAAAAGAAATCCGTCACATTATCAGATTTAAAAAAATGGCCTTTTACTCTAAGAAATGGAACACACACCAGATTAAACTATATTTCTAATATAAAAATCAAAAAAGCGGTTCCTTTTGTAACACATCAGGATATGGCTCCTTATGCCTACATTTTTATTCAGCCTGTTAAAGGGGAAGGTCTCGCAGAAGGCGCGGCTAAAGCCCGCTCCATTATAAGTTCTATGCATCTCCCGTCATCAGTTACCGCCGTTATGGGAGGCTATTACCATACTCAGGTAAAGAGTTTTAAACAAATGGCTATAATGCTTATGTTTGCGCTTTTCCTTATGTTTGTTTTTTTTGGTTTTCAGTTTGCAAGCCAGCGTGCCGCAATTGCATCAATGACAGCAATTGCGCTTTCGGCGGCAGGCGCGCTTGCCGCCTTATTAATTACAGGTATAGAACTTGACAGCACGGCATTTATTGGTATTCTTTTAGTTTTTGCTATTTCTACAAATAATGCAATTCTTATTTTCGCAAGAGCCAGACAAATTAGCGGCGCAGCCGAGTCGTCTCCTGGTCCTTCATCTGTTTTCCTTGCAGCTCGGGAACGGCTTCGCCCGATATTAATGACTATGCTTGCGGATATTTTTGGTTTTTTACCTTTAGCGATAGGCATAGGAAGGGGAACAGATCTTCTCAAACCCCTTTCTATTGCCGTTATGGGCGGACTGCTGATATCTGTTTTTATGTCCTTGTGGCTGGCTCCGGTTATATATAGCGGATTATTTTTTAATAAGAGCGGCAGCAGAAAAACTGACAGCGATAAACTGGGACTATAACTTTTTTTTACATTACATTATCGTAGGATAAGAAGAAACCATAAGTCGGAATAACAAAAATTACATTAAATCTCTTAAATGGTTTATTATTTTGCACGCTCTTACGGTTTTGTATTCAGTAAAAAATATTGCCTGCTTAATAGGGCTTTGAATGATTTGCTTAATAATTTTTAGATTGTTTTTTTTAAATATTTATTGAGATAATAAACTCCATAATAAATGGATGATTATTAAATGAGACTTCTTGGCTAAACAGATATAGCGGCTCTTTAGCAAGTAATATAATTCTATAATTAATTTATAATATATAAAAAAATAAAAAAACATTTAAAATAGACCTGATAACCGTATTTATAATTTTTTTACAACAATTAAGGTAAAAATAAATGAAAACCTTATTGACGAAATAATGCGGACAGATAATGAGATAATGCGGATGAGAAAATAGGAAGGATTTACTTATTTTTATTAGTAGAATAAATAAATCTTGTATAATATACATATTATCAATTATTATATATGCTAATTTTAATATTAAGAGGGGTAATGTAATGTCGATGGTTATATTTTTGCGGATTTTAATTGGACTATTCGGCACTTTATTTATAGTTTTCACATTTTGGTTAGGCGCGTATTTCCATTTAAACGTTTCCACAAAAATAGTAATCGTATTAGCTTTTGCATTAGCCGCTATTCTTGAGGAAATTGTAATAGCTATCGATAATCTTGAAAAAAGATTAAAAATTGCTTTTCAATCGCTGGAACTTCCCCTCAGGGAACAAATCGCTATTAACGAAACTATAATGCTGTATAACAAACTGAAAAAAGGGAAATCGGATATTGCTACTAAAATAGCTATAGAAGATTTTGAAAAAATTCATATCCTCTTAAAGCAGGCGGAAAAAGGCGGAGATTTTATTTTTCATGATATTTACGCTGCTAAATTAATTGCATTGAAAGAATTAAAACCGGGGGCAGTCATTTAAGGTTGTAAGCAATCTTATAGAACCGTTTTATTGGGGATACGGCAAGGATGTAACCGCGAACATACGCAGCAAAATTACAGACAGGCAAAAAGAGGCGTCCATATCGAACGAGTATTTCTTTTAAAGAACGAGGATGATTTTACCAAAATGAAAGAAATTATAGATGAACTGGTAAAAAACAATATCGATGTATTTTACGTTTTTCAAAACGAATTAGATAAGATGCTGCCATATGCCAGCTTTGCAATATCAGAAGAATTATCTATAGGGATAATTTCACGCAGGGAAGATTTATTAGGGAAAATCACCGTCACGTCTAATAACCAAATAATCACGGAACTTTCATGGCAATTCGATATTATTAAAAAACAATCAAAGAAGTTAAATGCGGCAAGATAACCGCATTAAGAAATATTACCATTTCTATCTCAATTTTTTAAAAATTTATTCCAACAAAAAAAGGGTAAATAAATCAGCAATTCTGAACCTATTTTTTTAGTATTTTTTTTCCTATTAAATCAGTAATATCTATATTAGCTGAATCCTGCGAAGATATGGAATTTTGTTTGCAATTTTGGGGAGAAACGATTTACAAAATACAGTTTATAGTGAAAATTTTCATTCCATAAAATACATTAATACGTGCGTCGATAGTTTTTATCGACAATTTCATATACATTCAATTCGTTTAATGTTTTTTTAAGGGATTTATAAAAAATCTGATTAGTTAGTTCTTACCGTAAACAACTTTATGAGAACAAACCTTTATGAGTTTAATGGTATTGGTTTTCGAATCTATGGTGTAAGCCATTCTATCATGGTAAGTTAAATCTAAAGCATGAAAGTCAAGGTTTTTCTTTTTCTTCCCTAAAGACAAGGGATCCATGGAATCTGCCAATTCTTTAAGTTTTTCTTCAATTTTATTTTTTATTATTTTGTCTTTTCTTTCATATTGCTTTTTAAAAGAATGAGACCAATCAAATATCCATGACATAGGTATTTATGAGCGCAAATCTTTAAGAAGTTCGTCGATACCGCCGGTTTTATAATTTCCGTTGGCATAATCCGATAAGCTTTCATTTATTTGTTCTATTTCCCAATCGGTAAAATAATTTTCGCTGTCAATAATACCATACTGCTTACGTATCTTATATATATTACTTAAACTTATAGGCTGAATATAATCAACGGTTTTTATAGCGGAAGCCGGCTGGTTATTAGAATGTATTGGACAATTATTATATAGTATCATTTTTCCTCCTTCTTTATTTTTACTATAGATACGGAGCCGGTCTCATTTACCGTGATATGCCACTTAGAGCCGATCTTATACTGGCACTCATTTTTTTTAGGAATAAATAAAATAAGTTGATTGGTTGCGGCATCTGTTCCGGGAAGTTGACCTTGAAGGTTATTTTTTAACTTAGTATATTTCCCGAAAACAACCTGATAAAGCGTTTTTCCATTAACGGAATCAAAAGCTGGGTTAACAGAGATAACTTCTATGGTTTCTTCGTATTTCATAAATTCCCCTTTTTTAATCGTCTATATTAAATTTTATCATAATTATTTTTAAATTTAAAGTAGGTTTTAATAGTAATATTTAAAATAAAATTACATTTTTCCTTAATATTTTATTTTCCCGCTGAATTAAAAAGGCTTTCGGGCGGCGTTAAAGAAAGCGCCTATTATCGACTTTCATTTTCACAATTTAAGGCATACATTCGCAAGTAGGCTTGTACGGCGGGCGCAAATTTGGCGACTATTCAAAAGCTTTTAGGACATAAGACGGTTAATATGACTTTAAGATACGCTCATTTATCGAACGTTCATTTAAAAGACACAGTAAACCTTTTAGATACTAATAATTTTAAAAAAAATTATACTTTCATTATACTCTATCGAAATCTTAAATTATCGAACTCTTAAAACTCTTGCTAAAACTGGAGCCGGCGATAGGAATCGAACCTACGATCAACTGATTACGAATCAGCTGCTCTACCCCTGAGCCACGCCGGCGTTATTTATCACAAAGAAGAGACTATTATATGTTTCCAACTTATTG
>JAKAFU010000015.1 GCA_021825865.1 bacterium | reverse complement strand
TCTATGGTCTTTAATAACCCTGTTGGGGTTAAGCGTATATGACCTTATCTGCGAGCCCCACGATATTTCTTTTTTATCATTTTGCAGTTTATTTTCTTCTTCCTCTTTCTGTTTTTTATAATAATCATAAAGTCTGGCTCTTAAAATTTTCATAGCGGTATCTTTGTTCTTGTACTGAGACCTTTCGTTCTGACACGCTACTACTACACCGGTCGGCAGATGGGTAATCCTGACCGCCGAATCTGTCGTGTTAACATGCTGTCCTCCGGCGCCGCTTGACCTGTATGTGTCAATTCTTAAATCTTTTTCATCTATAATTATTTCTGAAGTATCTTCTATTTCAGGATAAACAAACACTGATGCAAACGATGTGTGTCTGCGTTTGTTGGCATCAAAAGGGGATATTCTGACAAGCCTGTGAACCCCTGTTTCTGATTTAAGATAGCCAAACGCGTACAGCCCTGAAACAATAAATGTTACACTTTTTACGCCTGCTTCGTCCCCTGAGTTAAACTCCATAATATTCACCGGAAACTTTTTTTTATCTGCCCATCTTAAATACATCCTTAAAAGCATGGACGCAAAATCCATAGATTCTGTGCCGCCTGAACCTGCATGTATTTCAACAATTGCATTTAATTTATCGTCCTTTCCGGAAAGAGTTAATTCAATTTCTAATTTCAGAACTGTTTTTTCTAAACTTTTTAAATTTTGTTCAATTTCCGCCAGCAATCCTGAATCATTTTCCTGTATGGCTAAACCTGCCAATTCTTTTAAATTATTAAATTCTTCATAAACCGTTGTGAAAGGATTTAATCTATTTTCTAAATACGCTTTTTCTTTTAAAACGGAAGCGGATAAAGCCTGATTACTGAAAAAATTTTCGCCCGCCGAGATTTTATCGATTTCCTCTATCCTTTGATTGATTTTATCCGGGTCAAAGCCTCCTCCGTATTTTAGATAATTTATCGTCTAAAATGTCTACATTTTTCTTTATAAAATCTATGTTAATTACGGCATCTTCATTAGGCACATTCAGCGCCGTCTTATTGTCTGTTTTGTTATCTTTCATCTTTTGTTTGTATTTCTCCTCTTAAAATAAATATAAAGTATCATTGATATTATAAAAATATAAATAATTATATGAGCAAATATATTACCATATACAGCAAAAAAAGTCTTATGATTAATTAATTTTACGTTTCCTATTAAAAATGTTCTTTTAAAAATTCCAGTTTCGGCAATTATGCTTCCTGTGGGCGATATTATTCCGCTTATGCCGGAATTACCGGCTCTTGCAACATATCTATCGTTTTCTACCGCAGAAAATACGGTCATTGACATGTCCTGGTAGGGAGCTGCCGTTTTGCCGTACCATGTATCGTCCGTAATGCTTATATAAAGATTTGCCCCGTCTTTTGAAAAATGTCTTACTAAAGAATCAAAATAGGCTTCATAACAAATCATAGAGCCCGCTTTAATCTTCCCGCCTTTCAAAATCCTGAATTTTTCCCCGGGCGTAAAATTGCCGATGCCCGCGCCTCTTAATATATGGGCAAGGAAAGGCAGCTGATGCCTTAAAGGAATATATTCGCCGAAAGGCACAAGATGGTGTTTATCGTAATATGAATATCGTCCTGTTCTTGTAAACATATAATCGCGATTATAATAGTGCTCTTTATAGTCATAAAATCTTGCGCCTATTGCACCAAAAATCAGGTCTATTTTATTTTTTTCGGTAAAATTCATTACCTTATTCCAGTATGCAGGATAAGCTGAAATTATATAAGGCAAAGACGTTTCCGGCCATAAAACAAGATAAGGTTTATAAAGCATTGCCTTTTTAGTCAGATTTAAATATATGCGCGTAGTCCTTTTTTTGGTTATTTTCCATTTCTGAAACATTCCGATATTACCTTGAATAGTTGCAACTCTGTAAGATTTTCGACCGGATAGAGACTTTTTAACACTGTAAATATTAAAATATCCGTATGCAACAACAAGTATAACAATAGATAAAGCGAACAAAAATTCAACGGCAGCTTGTTTTTTTGTAATATTTTTATAAAATATAAAGTGAAAAATTATAAAATTAATCAGCACAATAATAAATGACAGCCCAAAAACACCGACTATATTAGATATCTGGATAAAGGGGATATTAAGATACTGAGAAAAACCGAGATTTTCCCACGGAAAACCGGTTAACAGGGTAGATTTAAGATATTCAAAAAAAACCCAGCAGGATGGAACTAAAATAAAACTTAAACTTACAAAATACTTATTGAACTTAGTGTTTTTTATAGCAGGATTAATCACTATTTTAGCAAAACCTGCAAAAAAACCTATATATAGAGCTAAATAAGACGATAGAAGAAGCAATGCAAAAATAGAAATATAATACGGCAAATTACCGAATACATGCACCGTGTAAACTATCCAGTATAATATACCCGCATAAAAGATAAGACCTGAAATAAATCCGTATAAAAAAGATTCCTTGAAACCCTTTGATTTATTTATTGAAATAAATAAGGGAACCAAAGCAATCCATGCAATAAATTCAAGATTGAACTCAGGAAATATTAAAATCAGCAATATTCCCGACAAAATAGAAAACAGAAAATTGCCGAACCTGCTGTTTATATTTATTTTAAAGTTCATTTTTAATTAATTAAATAATTAAAATAATTAATGACGCTCATTAATAATTATTTTACGTAACAACTACAAAATTATATTAAGTTAATTTAATTTAAGTTAATCTAAGGAAAAAATTCCGGTAAAAGTTTTCGATTTTATATCTTTTTTTATACACACTGTCAGTCAGCCTGATGCGGACAGTCGTCCACTTTAGAAAAATAGCGTTTTGCTTCTTCCCATAGTTTATCAAGAGTGGCAGCATCAGCTGATTTAATATCTGCATTTTGAACCGATAACAGCTTATTTTCGATATAATGAAATCTCTTAATAAATTTATCAGATGCATTATTCAAGGCATCACATGGATGCAAATCTAACAACCTGCCGACATTTACTATAGAAAACAATAAATCTCCGTATTCTTCTTTTATTCTGCCTGCATCGTTTCCATTGGCGCATAGAGCAGCGTTATCGTCTATTGAATTTTTTATTTTTATTGAGTCATCCCTGCAATTTTCAATTTCCTGCCTGAGTTCGTTTGCCTCTTCATTAATTTTTTCTAACGCCCCGCCAATACTTGAAAAATCAAATCCCTGCCGTGAGGCTTTCTCCTGCACCATATAAGCCCTGTGAAGCGCCGGCATATTTTTAACGACGTAAACGGAAGAATCGGATATGATATTTTCTTCATTATATTTTTCTTTGTGTTTTTTTTCTTTTTTTTCCTGTTTTTTTATTTTTTCCCAGTTTTCTAAAATAATGTCATTTAAACGCTCGCCTTCTTTCAAACTGAATGTTTTATCAAAAACATGCGGATGCCTGCGCAATAATTTATTATTTATTTTTGTTATAACATCTTCAATTGAAAATATCTTCTTTTCTGCGTATATCTGCGATAGAAACACAACCTGCAGTAAAAGGTCTCCTAATTCTTCGGAAATTTCATCCGTATCTTTAGAATCTAACGCTTCTGCGACTTCATACGCCTCTTCTAAAACATACGGTTTTAGAGTTTCTTCGGTTTGTTTTTTATCCCACGGGCAGCCGTTTTCCGACCTCAGCTGCTTTATAATATCAACTAATCCATGAAATCCTTTATAATGATTATAATCTGAATTATTTTCGTTGTTTCGATTCATAAATAAAATAATAATTGAAATTTAAAAATAAAAAAATTTAAAAGCTAAAGCAGTTATTATAATGCCTATCAGACTGCCCGCAACTACCTCGGAAGCAGTATGTATACCTGTTTTTTTTCTTGATAACGCGACAAGAAAAGCTAAGATGAAAGTTAGCAAAGAAACTATAGGATTTAATGTTATAAGAGATACCATGAGCCAAATCGAAAATGCAATAGCGGAATGTCCGCTGGGCATACCGCCGCTCAAAGGCTTTCCGCTATTAAAGATGGCTTTAATTATAATAACTATAACAAATATGATAGATATTACCGCAATTATCATATTTGATTCATCCGTCTTTATCATAATAAGTAAATAGTATAACACACTGTATAGATATTTTGAAAATATTTCATATCCTACTATAAAAGCTCCAAATGAAGCAATTAAAACGGAGCCCGCGGCAATGTTTTTTATCGCGGCTGTTTTCTCTGAATAGCCTTCAAAAAATAAATCCAGAAAATATTCGATTGACGTATTAAATAATTCTGCCGATAAAACCATTATGGCGCTAATGAATATCAACAAAAAATCAATTTTCGGCAATTTTAAAAATATAGCGGCGAAAATGACGGCCGCCGCCGCCAAAAAATGAATCTTCATATTGCGCTCTGTTTTTGTAGCTAAAATTACACCTTCAATCGCCACATTAAACGCTTCAATCCAATTTTTAGGCGTGTATTGTTTTTTATATGAAAATTCGTCCTTATTTTTTTTTATCGTGCTCATTTATTAATTAAAATTAAATAAAACAAAATCAAATCAATCGAAAATTTAATGCAGCAATAAATTAAGAAACCGCATCTATATATAAAATATTCTGCAATTCCTTCATTTCTTGAGCATTTTCTGCGTCATCCTCATGGTCATATCCAAACAAATGTAAAATACCATGAATGAGAAGCAGTATAATTTCTTTGTCAAAATCGCTATATCCGGTATCTTTATTTGTTGTATCTTTATTTGCTAAATCCGTTAAATATTCTGATTTATTTATTTGCGTCCACCCTTCTTTATCCCAAAAATCTTTAAAATTTAAAGAATTTTTTTTTGCAGCGGCCGGACAGATAAATAATTCTCCAATAAAATACGTATCTTCATCATATTCTTTAAATTCAAAAGAAAGAATATCCGTTGTTTTATTTTTATCTCTGTATATTTTATTTAAATTTTTTATATAAGCGGGAGAACAAAAAATTATATCTAAGTGAAAAGAACCATAGAACATATGAAACACAGTTTTTTCAACGATATAACGGACTAACTTTTGATTTATTTTCTCCTTTCTTTGGATATTCGCTATATTTATTATTGCTCTTTGTATTATTTTCTTCTGTTTCTTCAATATTAGTTCTCCCTGCATATGGAATTCTTTGGTGAAAAATGCTGTTTAAAACTTTAACAAAAGCTTTTTTGATATTATACAGATCTTTTAGTGTAAGTTCACATTCATCAAGCTGTCCGTCGTTGTAAATCCTATTAACCGTTTTTTCAACCATAAGTTCAAGTCTTGACGGAGATATATTATCTAATGTTCTGGATATAGCTTCTACCGAATCAGCCAGCATTATAATACCTGCTTCTTTTGTTTGCGGTTTTTTACCTATATACCTGAAGCTTTCTTTAGATAGATTATCATCCTTGCTTTCTTTCAGAGCCTTTTCATAAAAAGCTCCTATCATAGAATTTCCGTGATGCTGAGCTATTATATCCGCTACTTTGTCTCCAAGGTCATATTTTTTGGCAAGCTCATAACCGTCTTTCACGTGCGATGCTATTATTAAACTGCTCATTGTAGGTGACAGCTTATCATGAGGATTGTCTTTGCTGTTAATATTTTCTATAAAATAATTAGGTTTGTTTATTTTGCCTATGTCATGATAAAGACTTGCTACCCTCGCAAGCAAAGGATTCGCTACTATTGCATCGGCGGCAGATTCTGCTAATGTAGCTACCATTATAGAATGCTGATATGTTCCGGGGGCTATCAGAGAAAGCTGCCTCAGCAGCGGATGATTTGAACTGGACAATTCTAACAGTTTAAAATCTGTCGTATATTTGAAAATCCTTTCAAATATCGGTATTAATCCTATAACAATTATAGAGGAAAGAATCCCTGATAAAAACGCAAAAAAAATACTATAAATATTTTGAATATTTAACAGATTCAGACTCACTAAAGAAAATGCTATGACCATAAAAATATTTGCAATACCCGTTGCAACACCGGACCTTATAACCCTTCCCCACGATGAAAAATCAAATACTTCATATGACGCTATAAAACTTCCTCCAAACGCATATATCATAAAAAAGATATTATTTTTAAAAATAATCGCCGTCAATATTGAAAATATTGCTATAAAAACGACGGAAACTTCAGAATTCAATATTATTCTGATAAGCATAGGTCCAAAAACAAAGGGAATTAAATAGTAGATATCCTGCTTATTTATAAACGGAAAATAGTTAGAAAAAGCATCGGCAAATATTATGCCTATCTTAATAGCTAATACGGAAATGATCAAAATTATCATCGAAAAAATAATATTTTTAAAATCTAAGGATGTTCTGAATTTCCGTATAAATTTATACGGAAAAAGATAAGAAACGGATAATATAATAGCGACTACTAAGAAAAGCCCTATCAGCGACGGTATATTATTTTTTAATATAAATTTATCTTCATAAGTATTAAGCTCTAACGCTTTTGATTTTGTAATCAATTGTCCGGCGCTTATTAAAAGCATACCTTTTACCACATGTTTATATATGGGATGAATTTCTTTTTTTGCATATTCAATTTTTCTTATAGTCAAAGATTTTGAATATACTATATTAGGCTTAACAATTGAAGATACTACGGCATATATATCATTTCTCATGTAAGAAGGCAGAAAATTTAAATATTTTTGGGTATAGTAATAAGAAAAATTTTTAACCTTTTTTAACGTGAAAAAAAATTGCGGATATTTTATTAATTTTGAATTATTTGTTACTATATTTTTGATTTCAATCTTTCTATTCTGTAAAGAAGGACCTGAAATTACACCTTTTTTATATATAGCGTTTATTATTTTTAAAATATAATTTTCTATATTGCTGTTATAATTTAAAAAATAAAATTCATTTATTAAACTGCTATTTAATTTAGTCCCTAGTTCTGAATTAAATATATTGCCTGAAATTTCCTCGTTCACATTATTTTTGGCATGCGTTCTATCGAAAGAACCCGCCTTTCTGAATGCATTTCTTATTTTCCTTTCCAGAACAACTTTGACCTCAGGATAATAAATATAAACACCGGGAATATTTTTAATTTTTAACTTAAGCGTATCATTGGTTTTCTTAACATTGACATACCTGAACCCCTTTCGTGCTATTATTGTTTTTTTTGATATTTCTCCGGCTTTATATTTATCTTTTATGTATTCTACTCCGCTATAAAGCATAAAAGTAAGCAAAATAGAGGATATAATTAAAATTGCTATTAATTTATATTGATGATTTTTTATTCCAAATTGCTTACTTTTTAGAACTTCTATGAATTTCGTTCGTTTCATATGCTTTTATAATATTTTGAACAAGTTTATGTCTTAATATATCAGTTTTATTGAAATTAATAATTTTGATGCCTTCTATGCCCGTTAAAATATTGCTTGCAGTGAGCAAGCCGGATTCTTTATCGGAAGGCAAATCCGTCTGAGTAATATCCCCGTTGACAACGATTTTTGAACCTGAGCCTATTCTTGTCAGCATCATTTTCATCTGTTCGTTTGTAGTATTTTGAGCTTCATCTAAAATAATAAATGAATTATTTAAAGTTCTTCCTCTCATAAATGCGAGAGGCGCTACTTCAATAATATCCTGCTCTATAAGTTTAACAACTTTCTCAAATTCAAGCATTTCATACAGCGCATCATATAAAGGACGCAGATACGGATTAATTTTTTCGGAAATATCTCCGGGCAAAAAACCTAATTTTTCTCCGGCCTCTACCGCCGGTCTTGTCAGTATAATCCTGTCGAAGATATTTTTTTGAAAAAGATTTACCGCACAAGCCATTGAGAGGTAAGTCTTTCCGGTGCCCGCCGGACCTATGCCTATTACTATATCGTTTTCAAAAATAGCATCGACATATTTTTTCTGATTGAGCGTTTTCGGCGAAATTACCTTTTTCTTATGGGTAATAAGAACGGCTTTGTAAAACTGTTCGTGTAAATTTATTGCAGGATTAGATATCTTTGCTTTGGACATCTTGATAATTTCGTCATCGCTTATTCTAATATTTAATCGATATAAATTTACCAGATCATAAATAAACGAACTTGATAATTTAACATTTTCGGTTAAGCCGGTAATCATTATGATATTGCCTCTTATAGAGGCATTAACGGCAAACTCTTTTTCCACTATAGGCAGAGTGTTCAGAGAAATATCCGCAAATCTGTTAAATAGTTCAATATCGTCTAATTCAATTTTTTCGGTATATGGTCTTGTCTTTATCGTCATTTCACAATTATAGCATAATTGCAAATAAAGTAAAATTTTATAAATTTTCTTAATAATGCAGTATATTGCGATAGGAAAATTTAATATTAAACTTCTATTTAAATTTACTTAGATTTAACTGGTTTTATTTTTTTTTACAATATTATTATATAATAATTCTAACATTTCATTTTTAACGGCGGCCGATGCTCCTGCGTATGACAGGACGCCCGTCAATAACGCTAATGCTATAATAAAAAGCAGATTTAATCCGAAGTGCATACTTTCAATAATCACAAATTCGACTAAAGCTCCCATAACAATTCCTGCGAAAATCGTCTTCAAAAAAGATATAAAAAATTCTTTATTCAATTTAAATTTATTTTTTTTGCTTATTTTATTCAGCAGAAAGAAATAGTTGAATATTAAAGAAATACTTGATGCGAGGGCTAACCCGTCTACACCCATAATTTTCATTAAAATAACTGCGAGTATAATATTGATTATTAAAGCATATATAGCTGCATTAACAGGTGTTTTTGTATCTTTCATTGAATAAAACACAGGAACTACCGTTTTTAATAATGCAGATGCCCATAATCCTACTATAAAAAATAATAATACGGAAACTGTCTGTTTTGCATCGAAACTGTTGAACAATCCGTGCATATATATTATATCGACTAATTGGCTTCTAAGAAGAATTAAACCGATACTTGAAGGAATAATTATAAAAAACATAAGCGATGTTGCAAAATTAAAAGAATGCCGTATTTCTTCGCCGTTCTGTCTTGCAAAAGAAGCCGACATAATTGGAAAAATTGCAGTTTGCAAAGCAATAGCAAATACTCCAAGAGGAAATTGATAAAGTCTGTCGGCGTAATATAGGTAGGAAATACTTCCGACAGGCAAAAATGACGCCAGCAGCGTATCAAACAGCAAATTTAATTGTATGACGGCCATACCCAGAAGAGAAGGCGTTAAGAGCTTAAATACCGTTTTAACATCTTTATTTTTAATATGAAATCTAAATCCTAATTTTATTTTTTTACGCTTTATATAATAAATTTGAGACGATAATTGCAGTACACCTCCGATTATCACTCCGATAGCCAAAGATATAATCTTAAAATGAAAAAAAGATCTTAATAATAGAGCGCTGAGTATTAGCGCTATGTTTAAAATTATAGGATAAAAAGCGCCTGGACCGTACGATCCGTGCACATTTAAAATTCCTGCGAAAAAAGCCGTTAGACCTATTAAAATTATGTACGGAAACATAATTCTGGTTAAAAAAACAGTAAGATTATATTCTAAATGTTTGCCGATAAAACCAGGAGCGGTTATTGTAACAAAAAAAGAGGAAAAAATAACCCCTAATAGAGATAAGAACAGGAGTATGACAAACAAAATCGTAAAAACCGTCATCAAAAGGTCTTCGGACTGTTCTTTGGATTTATTAACGACATTATCTGAATATACAGGAATAAATGCGGCAGAAATTCCGCCTTCTCCAAAAAGTCTTCTGAGAAGATTCGGAATTCTAAAGGCTACAAAAAAAGCATCCGTAAAATAGCCTGCGCCGAAAAAGTATGCTATAACGACATCGCGCAGCAAACCTAAAATTCTGCTGATAAATGTATAAAAAGAGACTACCGATAAATTTTTTAGAATTTCTTTATTTTGAGATCCGGCAGCCATTCAATGTTAAAATAATTAATAAGCGGATAAATACATAAAAAAATATATTATTAATGCCAAAACAACTGATAGCAGTTATAAATACCGAGCAAAAATGAATATTATTATGAAGCTTGTATCTATTATTATATTAGATAAAATATCTTGTATATTATATAAATAAATCTTATATTTATATATAATTGTCTATCAATATTTCTGCTATCTGAACGGCGTTTAATGCAGCGCCCTTTCTAACATTATCAGCTACTACCCATAAATTTATGCCGTTTTTAACCGATAAATCCTGCCTTATTCTGCCGACATACACGTCGTCGCTTCCGCTCACCATAGTTTGATATGGGTATCTTTCATCTGCACTATCGCTAAAAATATTATCGATAATTTTTACGCCTTTAGCATTAGATAATAATGATTGTATATCTTTAAGAGCAAAATCATTTTCGGTTTCAATATTGATAGACTCCCCATGACAAAACATCACCGGAACCCTGACTGCCGTAGCACAGACCCCGATATTTTCGTCATGAAATATTTTGTGCGTTTCTTGCACCATTTTAATCTCTTCTTTGGTATATCCGCCTTCGCCGAAAACATCTATTTGCGGAATGCAGTTAAATGCAATTTGCACCGGAAATTTGTCTGGAGAGGCTGCTTCCGCTTTAGAATTCAATATATCTACCGTTTCGTAAAATAATTCGTCTATAGCTTTTTTACCGGCTCCAGAAGTGGACTGATATGTTGAAACCACAATCCTTTTAATTTTATATTTATCATGGATTGGTTTTAACGGAACAAGCATCTGTATCGTAGAACAATTCGGGTTTGCTATTATATTTTTCTTACTAAAATATTTAATATCTTCGGGATTAACCTCAGGGACAATTAGAGGAACGTCTTTATCCATCCTGAAAAAAGACGTATTATCTATAACAACCGCACCTTCTTTGGCAGCGATAGGGCTGTATTTTGAACTTGCCGCCGCACCGGGGCTTGAAAGCACAATATCTATTTTATGCGATTTAAAATAGTCTGCTGATACCGGTTCGACTGCGTAATCCGTTCCTCTGAATTGAATAAGTTCTCCGGCAGAATGTTCCGAAGCCAGCAAAAAAAGATTATTTACCGGAAACTTTCTTTCCTGTAAAATTTCTATCATTTCTCTGCCGACAAGACCGGTCGCGCCTAATACCGCAACATTGTATTTATCTTTTTTCATTATTATATTTTATAAATAAATAATAAGAGTTATAATTTTATAAGCTACGCGTGTACTGCATTTTTTAATTCAGATAAAACAGCTTCTCCCATCTGAGATGTGCCTACCAATTTTAACCCTGCAGCTCCGGAGTATATGTCCGGCGTCCTGTAACCTTTTTTTATAACATTTTCAACGGACTTTTCAATATAATCGGCAAGATTATCCTCATCAAAACTGTATCTGAGCATCATGGCGACAGAAAGAATAGTCGCTAACGGATTTGCTTTATTTTGTCCCGCAATATCGGGAGCGCTCCCGTGAATAGGTTCGTACATACCTTTTTTTCCGTTTAAACTTGCAGAAGGAAGCATTCCTATGGAGCCGGATACCATCGAAGCTTCATCGCTCAATATATCTCCAAACATATTAGTAGTCACTATAACATCAAACGATGCAGGCTGTTTAATAAGCTGCATAGAACAATTATCAACATACATATTGGACAGTTCAACTTCAGGATAACTCTTTGACACATCCGCCACAACATTTCTCCATAATTCGGTAGATTCCAAAACATTCGCCTTATCAACCGATAAAACTTTTTTCCTTCTTTTCATAGAAATATCAAAGGCTATCTTTGCGATTCTCTCAATTTCTTTAGTGGTGTAAACAAGCGTATTGAACCCTTTCTTAGAACCGTCCGGCATATCTTCAACGCCGCGGGGCTGTCCGAAATATATTCCGCCGGTAAGTTCTCTGACGATAAGCATATCCGTGCCGCCTACAATATTTTTTTTCAGCGGCGACGCATCTATTAAATCATCATACACCTTTGCCGGACGCAAATTTGCGTACAAATCTAATTCATATCTTAACCCTAAAAGGGCTTTTTCAGGTCTAAGTTCTATTGGAAGAGGCTCCCATTTAGTACCTCCAACCGCTCCGAATATAACGGCGTCTGAATCTTTTGCTATTTTAAGGGTTTCATCGGTTAAAGGCTTTCCGTACACTTCAAAAGAAGCACCGCCGACAAGCCCTTCTTCAATTTCATAATTTATTGAGTTTAAATCTAACAGATATTTTAAGACCTTTACCGCCTCTTTTGTGACTTCAATCCCTATGCCGTCCCCGGCAAATAACGCAAGTTTCATCATTTTTTAAGTTCCCCTTCTTTTTTTACCCTTTTTCTGGCATGCTCCATTAATCCTCCTGCGCTGACTAATTCAGCCATAAATTTAGGTATAGGTTTTGCATATACAGTAATATTTTTAGTTATATTTTTAATCTCTCCTTTATCCGTATCTACTTCAAGAACATCTTCAGAATCAATAGAATCGGTATCCGCTTCTAAAATCAAAAGTCCGATATTAAACGAATTTCTATAAAATATCCTTGCGAAACTTTTTGCAATCACTAAAGGAACACCTGATGCTTTTATAGCAATAGGCGCATGCTCTCTTGAAGAACCGCACCCGAAATTGACGCCTGCAGCAATAAAATCTCCTTTATTGACTTTGGACGCAAACGACGGGTCGGCGTCTTCCATACAATGCTTTCTTAAATTTTCGGGGTCGGAATCATTTAAATACCTTGCAGGGATTATTGCGTCAGTGTCTATATTATCCGCGAATTTAAATACTTTGCCTTTTAATAACATAGGAATACCTCTAATATTCTATTAAATTTATTTATAGCCAAATACTTTATTCCTCAACAGTTTAGAGTACAGATTCATCAGCTGTAAAACATATTTCCCAGTATGCAGTATAATAAATATAGCATGCAAAACTATACTAAAAGGATGCCTGCAAATGCTTACGCGACTTCATCCGGCGACGATATCTTGCCGGTTATAGCCGAAGCAGCGCATACGGCAGGGTTTGCAAGATACACTTCACTCGTTATATCGCCCATTCTTCCTTTAAAATTTCTATTAGTCGAGGATATAGCCTTTTCTCCGTCTGCAAGGATGCCCATATAACCGCCTAAACACGGTCCGCAGGTCGGAGTGCTTACAACCCCTCCTGCATTCATAAATATGTCTATAAGTCCTTCTTTCTCAGCCATCAGATATATCTCCGGCGTTGCGGGTATTACTATTAATCTGGTGTATTTTGCTATTTTTTTGCCTTTTAAGATAGAAGCGGCAATTCTTAAATCTTCTATTCTGCCGTTAGTGCATGAACCTATTACCGACTGGTCTATTTTAATGTTTTTAGCGGATGCTTCTTTAACATCTACGCTATTTTCAGGAAGATGAGGAAATGCTACCTGAGGATTTATTTTAACAGTATCATATTTTAACGTTTTTAAATATTGAGCATCGGGGTCGCTTTTATATATTGTATAATCTCGTTTAGCCCTCTTAGAAACATACTCTTCGGTAATCTCGTCAGGTTCAAATATTCCGCTTTTAGCTCCGGCTTCTATTGCCATATTTGAAATAGAAAATCTGTCTGCCATAGTAAGATACTTAAATGTTGTGCCGGAAAATTCCAGTGCCATATAATTGGCTCCTTCAACCCCGATCTTGCCTATAAGGAAAAGTATTAAATCTTTACCTGACACCCATTTATTGGGTTTTCCGTCAAAAACAACTTTTATAGAATAGGGAATTTTAAGCCATGCTTCTCCGAACGCCATTGCATAAGCTAAATCCGTCGACCCGACACCGGTTGAAAAAGCGCCCAGCGCTCCGTAAGTGCATGTATGAGAATCTGCGCCTATAACCAGGTCTCCCGGAAGCACTATTCCCTGTTCCGGTAAAAGAGCATGCTCAATGCCCACCTCGCCGCTTTCAAAATAATATTTTATATTATATTTTTTTGCAAATTCTCTCAATGTTTTTGCCTGTTTAGCGCTTGCTATATCTTTATTGGGGACAAAATGGTCGGGGACAAGCGCTATTTTTTCATTGTCAAAAACATCGCACACTCCAATCGTATCAAATTCTCGTATCGCTATGGGTGCCGTTATGTCATTTCCTAGCGCAATATCCACTCTTGCACTTACTATATCTCCGGGAGAACATGATTCTAAATCGGTATGGGCAAGAATTATTTTTTCTGTAATAGTAAGCGGATTAGACATAAAATTTACCTCATTAATAATAAAATTTTATTATATTTTTTTCAGCAATATATTTTAATATTTATATGTTGAGTATTATTTATTATGCGTGATAAACAGAATCGTACTCCTTTTCCGAAATATTTTCTAAATTTTTATTATATACATAATGTTTATTTAAACAGTTAATGTATGCTTTAGCACTCGCAACGACAATATCGGTGTGAGCGCTTCTTCCGGTAAAATGAATATTTGCATCTTCAATAGTAACACTGACATCGCCCTGAGCCTGGGTAGTTCCCCTGATAGATTTTACTTCATAGCCTATGACGGCACAGTTCGAACCCGTTATTTTTCTTATTGAATTATAAACTGCATCAACCGGTCCGTTGCCCCATTCGGAAGATGTTTTTAATTCTCCGTCCACGGCAACCTTCACCATGGCAAGCGGCGTAACCGTATCACCGCATACAACATTGACATATTTCAGCTCGTACTTCTCAAAATGTTTAGAATTTTTTGCAACCAACGAATCTATATCCTCGTCGTATATGTCCTTTTTTCTGTCCGCTAATGCCTTAAATTTTATAAAGGCCTTGTCTATTTCGTCTTCGCTAAGCAAATATCCCAATGATTCAAGTCTTTCTTTAAATGCATGTTTGCCTGAATGTTTTCCGAGCACCAATTCATTAGACTGTCTGCCGACCAATTCGGGGGTCATTATTTCATAAGTGGTTTTTTCTTTTAAAATGCCGTCCTGATGAATACCTGCTTCATGAGCGAATGCATTTTTTCCTACAATGGCTTTATTCGGCTGAACTGAGATACCGGTCGTATAAGTAAGCAGCTGCGAAGTTCTGTATAATTCCGAAGTCTTAACATTTGTTTCGGCATTATATATATCTTTTCTGACGTTCAGAGCCATAACAATCTCTTCTAACGCCGCATTTCCGGCTCTTTCCCCGATTCCGTTGATAGTACATTCTATTTGATTGGCTCCTGCAAGTATAGCAGCTAAAGAATTGGCTGTTCCTAGTCCAAGGTCGTTATGACAGTGCACACTTAAAATAATATTTTCAATTCCTTTCACTTTAGTTTTTATGTCTTTTATAAAATTATAAAATTCAAAAGGCGTTGCATAACCTACCGTATCCGGAATATTTAACCTTGTAGCCCCTGCTTTTATAACTTCTTCCAATACTATTTTTAAAAAATCCAAGTCGGTCCGTGAAGCATCTTCGGCAGAAAATTCTACTTCTTCAACAAAAGACTTCGCGTACCTGACCATATTAACGGCTTTTTCAAGCAGAGCATCGCGCGTCATTTTTAATTTGTATTTTAAATGCACGTCAGATGTGGCAATAAATGTATGTATTACAGATTTTTCCGCAAATTTTACGGCGGAATAAGCTCTGTATATATCTTTTTCATTAGCTCTTGCAAGTCCGGCTATTTCAACATTTTTTATTTCCTGCGCAATAGCTTTTACAGCCTCAAAATCACCGTCCGAAGCTATAGGAAAACCTGCTTCAATTGTGTCAACTCCAAGTCTTGCAAGCTGGCGGGCAAGATTAAGTTTTTCTTCAATATTCATACTCGCACCGGGGGACTGTTCTCCGTCTCTGAGCGTAGTATCAAATATTCTTATAACTCTTTTATTTTTATCGTAATCCATATTAAACCTCTCTTATGCAAAATAGTATGTAATAAATATATTGCAGCAAAGAAAATATTTAATTTTTATATTATGTAAATATGGTTTGTTTTAATTTATACTATTTTGCAATTAATTCTATTGTGCAACTTTTATATATTATACATCTTTATCTTCATTTTTGACTTTTATCTTACCATTATTAAGATAAAAATACAATAGCGGCGAAATGAAACAATAGACAAAAAAAATTAAGAAAAACATAATGACCGGTTTGATTATTATGATTATTACCGTTAATGACGCAAGAGCGAGGATTTCGAAAGGTCTTTTCTTAAAAAAACTTAAATCTTTCATTGCATAATAGCTTATATTGCTTATCATTAAAAGCCCGAGCAGGGGCATAATAATCATCATTGCTATATGCTCATTTACGGATACTTTAAAATATGCAATAACAAAAATAGAGAAAACAGCCATTCCTGCCGCCGCCGGAGAAGGCAATCCTGTAAATTTTTTATTTTCTACAGAATTTACCTGAATATTAAATCTGGCAAGCCTTAACGCTGCACCTATAAAATATACGAATATAAGCGCCCAGCCTATTTTCCCGAAATTTTTTAATTGCCATATATATACTAATATTGACGGAGCAGCGCCAAATGCTATTAAATCCGACAAAGAGTCATATTCTATCCCAAATTTTGAACTTGTTTTAGTTATTCTTGCGACCTTTCCGTCTAAGCCGTCTAATAAAATTGAAATTACTATAAGCCATCCCGCAATATAAAATTTACCGTCAATAGAATTTATTATTGAATAGAATCCGGAAAATAGCGATAAACTCGTAATGAGGTTTGGAAAAAAATATATGCCTTTATTTCTGCTGAGCAAAAAAAACTCATCAGCCGTCTTAGTCAATTTATTTTTATAATGCTTGATATGAATGTTGTACTTCTGTTTATTCTTCAACTTATTCTGCCTATTAAAGTTTCACCGGCATACACTTTGTCATTAACTTTCACATAAGCAATAAAATCTGACGGCAGGTATAAATCCATCCTTGACCCGTATTTAATAAGTCCAAACCTGTCACCGGCAACAACTCTGTCGCCTTTATTAATTTTGCAGACTATTCTTCTTGCGACAAGTCCGGCTATTTGCACAAATGCTATAATTGTTTTGCCGTTTTTATGATATGCATTTTTACTTCTGCCTGCTGCATGAACGGGAGCATCTATTTCTAAAATTACCGCATTATATTCATTTTCCAACGAAGCTTTATCTAAATTTGCAGAAAAAAATTTTCCTTTGTTATATTTTATTTCTATCACATTGCCGGAAATAGGAACTCTATTGACATGGACATTAAACAGCGACATAAAAATACTTATTTTGAAGACATCTTTTTTAAGATATCGCGCGTCGTAAATTTTTTCTGCATAAATAATTTTGCCGTCAGCAGGCGAGATTATTTCATTTTTATCTGCCGATGCTTTTCTTTCCGGGTCTCTAAAAAAATAAATGCTAAAGAGAAACAAAATAAAAAACATTACCGAGAGACCTGCGCAAACGTACTGCAGACTGTTTGCGCTAATATTCAGTACTAAATATAAAGATGTAAAAATAACAAAACATACTAAAGGAAATATTATTAACTTTATACCCTCTTTAGCAATAAATTTCATAAATATCAATAGTATTAATATAGCGCTAAGCCTTATTACAGTATTATTGGCAACCTGTTATTATTAATTAGCCCGGTATAGTTAAATCCGAATAAGGCTATTTAAATTAATGCCGGATATCGTTATCAGTTTCATTTGTTAATTCTTAGTCTGATCTACTATTTTATTTTTAGTAATAAAAGGCATGAGCGACCTTAATTTTTTACCTACTTTTTCAAGGGGATGAGCTTCTCCTCTTTTTGTTAAACCGTTAAAAGTAGGTCTGTTTACTTCGTTTTCTACCATCCATTCCGACGCAAATTTACCTGACCTTATTTCGTCGAGAATCTTCTTCATTTCTGCTTTAATATTTTCATTAATTATTCTCGGACCCCTTGTTAAATCGCCGTATTGAGCGGTATTGCTTATTGAATATCTCATATTGCTGATTCCGCCTTCATAAATAAGGTCTACGATTAATTTCATTTCATGGATGCATTCAAAATAAGCGCTTTCTTCTTCATATCCCGCTTCAACAAGTGTTTCAAATCCGGCGGTCATTAGAGCGCTCAGGCCTCCGCAAAGCACCGCCTGTTCCCCGAACAGATCTGTTTCCGTTTCTTCTCTAAAGGTACTTTCCAGAATTCCGGCTCTGCCTCCGCCGATACCGGAAGCGTAAGCTAATGCCATATTTTTCGTATTTCCGGAGAAATCATTTTCCACCGCAATTAAATCAGGCACTCCTCCGCCATTTTCAAATTCGCGTCTCACCAAATGACCCGGCCCTTTTGGCGCAACCATAAAAATATTTATATTTTTAGGAGGGGTTATCTGACCAAAATGTATGCTGAATCCATGAGCAAAAGCCAAATATTTTCCTTCTTTTAAATTAGGCTCTATTTCACTTTTATAAATTTTGCCATGGAGTTCATCAGGCAGGAGAATCATGATAATATCTGCCAATTTAGATGCTTCTGCAACGGGATAGACCTCAAAACCTGCGTTTTTAGCCTTCATATAAGACGGTCCATCGGCTCTCAAACCTAAAATAACTTTAACGCCGGAATCTCTCAGATTCAGCGCATGCGCATGACCTTGCGAACCATATCCTATAATTGCAACTGTTTTTGATTGAATTAACCTTAAATCGGCGTCTTTATCATAATAAATATTCATACATCCTCCATGTAATAATTAATATTAAAGCTGTTCTATTAATATTTTTATGTTATTGTTATATTTATATTAAGTTTTTTAAAATTCTAACATTAAAATTTACATATTTACGCAAAACAAACCGAACAAATTTGAAAAAATATTCATTTTTTAGACCTTGTTATCGCTATCGTTCCTGTTTTAACAATATCTTTTATACCGATAGGTCTTATCAGTTCAATAAATGCTTCCATTTTCTTAGCTGACCCGCTAAACTCCAGAACATAGGCATTGCGGCTCACATCAACAATTCTTGCCTCAAATATTTCCTTAATACGAAATATTTCATTTTTAGTAGAATCGTCGGCATTTACTTTTACAAGAATTGTCTGCCTCATCACTGATTCATCATCCGTAAGCTCCTGAACTTTAATAACATTAATAAGCCTGTTCAACTGTTTTGTAATCTGCTCTAATATTTGCTCATCGCCGTAGGTTGATATTATCATCTTTGATTCGTCTTTCTCAAGCGTGCCTGCGACGCTTATTCCGTCTATATTAAATCCTCTAGCGGAAAAAAGTCCCGCTACTCTTGCCAGCACGCCGGACTCATTCTCAACAAGTATAGATAAAATATGGTTTTTTTCCATCATATTTTCCCTTTAATTATTGTAAAAATTTAATTAGCAAAAATAAATAATTACATTCCGTTAAGCGGTCGCAAAATAAATCTTACCAAAAATTGCAACGCATAATCATTAAAATTGCACAAAAAAATAATTCCTCTGTTCAAAGCTGCTACACAAGCAGCATTCCCGTAATAGGATAACCGGGAGCAACCATCGGATACACCCCTTCTTCCTGAGCAACAACGAAATCCATAACAACAGGCTTTTTTATAGACAATGCGGTTTTTAAAACATCTTCCACCTGTTCCGGTTTGTTCGCTCTTAATCCGACAGCGCCATAGCTTTCTGCCAGTTTAACAAAATCCGGATTAATATTCAATTTGGAAAACGAATACCTCTTTTCATAAAATAATTCCTGCCACTGTCTTATCATGCCAAGAAAATTATTATTTATTATCGCTATTTTCACCGGCAGGTTATATTGAACGGCCGTAGCTAATTCCTGTATATTCATTTGAATACTGCCGTCTCCGGCAATATCAAATACCGTTCTGTTCGGAAATGCTACCTGAGCGCCGATAGCAGCGGGAAATCCATATCCCATAGTGCCTAACCCTCCGGATGTCAATAATGATCTCGGATTTTTAAATTTATAAAATTGTGCAGCCCACATTTGATTTTGACCGACTTCTGTTGCTATAATTGCCTCTCCGTCGGTTAATTCATATATTTTTTCAACAACAAACTGAGGTTTTATGACATCGGTCATTTTATATGAAAGAGGATGTTCATATTTATACATATTAAGTTCTTCCAGCCATTTCATTCTTTTATATTGCGTTGATTCAATTTCTTTTGATTTTAACGATAAAATTTCCAGCATACTGTTTAATACAGATTTAACATCTCCTACAACCGGAATATCTATTTTAACATTTTTACCTATAGAAGACGGGTCTATATCAATATGGGCAAACTTCGCCTTTCTGCCGAATTCGTCTACTTTGCCCGTCACTCTGTCATCAAATCTTGAACCTACCGCTACAATAAAATCGGCATTTGATATACCGGTGTTAGCTGCATAAGTTCCGTGCATCCCGAGCATTCCAAAAAACAAAGCATGTTCCGACGGAAATCCTCCAAGCCCCATAAGAGTAGAAACAATAGGCAGATCTAACATTTCTGCAATTTCTTTAAGCTCATTCGCGGCGTTTGAACTTATTACTCCTCCTCCTATATAAAACATAGGCTTTTCAGCCTTCAGGAGTTCATCGACAACCTTTAATATTTGAACGTGATGACCAAAATAAGTAGGATTATAACTCCGCATTTCAATACTCTCAGGATAATCAAATTCGGCAACGTTCGAAGAAATATCTTTAGGAATGTCTATAAGCACCGGACCGGGTCTGCCCGTTGAAGCAATATAAAATGCCTCTTTAACAATCCTTGCAAGATCTCCGACATCTTTTACTAAATAATTGTGCTTTGTACAGGGTCTTGTTATTCCGACCGTATCGGCTTCCTGAAAGGCGTCGTTACCGATTAAGCTTGTCGGAACCTGTCCGGTAATAATTACCATAGGAACCGAATCCATATATGCAGTGGCAATTCCGGTTATCGTGTTAGTCGCGCCGGGTCCTGAAGTTACCAACACGACGCCGACTTTGCCGGTAGCTCTGGCATAACCGTCTGCAGCGTGCGCAGCGCCCTGTTCATGACGTACCAGAATATGATTTAATTTATCTCTATAATTAAAAAGCTCATCGTAAATATTAAGTACTGCACCGCCGGGATAACCGAAAATAGTATCTACGCCTTCTCTTAGTAAGCTTTCAATAAGAATTTTAGAACCGGTCATTAATTGTTTTTTATTCTCTTTAATCATTTTCTCACCTTTCTATTTACAATTGCCCCCTCGTCAGCTGATGAAACAATATCGGAATATCTTGCTAAATAACCATAATCTATTTTTTTCTCTTTTTTCTTCCAGTTTAATTTCCTAAGACTTAATTCGTTATCGCTGAGGAGCACATTAAGTTTTCTTTCGTTTATATCAATTTCAATTCTATCGCCTTCGTTAACAAGAGCTATAGGACCGCCTTCCTGAGCTTCAGGGGAAATATGCCCGACACACGGACCTCTTGTACCCCCTGAAAACCGCCCGTCTGTTATCAGAGCAACTTTATCTCCTAATCCCATACCGACTATTTGAGAAGTGGGCGCCAACATTTCTCTCATGCCTGGGCCTCCTTTAGGTCCTTCATATCTTATAACCACAATATCCCCAGGTTTTATTTCTCCTGCGGATATGCTCTTCATCGAATCTTCCTCGCTATCAAAAACTCTGGCATTTCCTGTAAATTTCATCATGGACGGACCGACGCCGCTTGATTTGATGATAGCCCCTTTGGGAGCTAAGTTACCGTATAATACAGCAATTCCGCCTTCAGTTCTGTAAGGATTGTCAATTTTTCTAATTATCTCATTGTTTACATATCTGACCCCGTCGATTATTTCTTTGACTGAACGCCCGCTGACACCCGTTGAATCTTTTACCAGCGATTTGAGTTCATATAAAAGTGCGGGAATACCGCCGGCAAAATCTAAATCTTCCAGAAAATATTCTCCTGCCGGTCTTAAACTTGATAACTGCGGAGTTTTCCTGGAAATTTCGTCAAAAAGTTTTAAATCTAATTTAATTCCGGCTTCATTAGCTATTGCAAGCAAATGCAAGACAGAATTAGAAGAACCGCCAAGTGCAACATCGACCATAATGGCATTGTGCAGCGCATTCATTGTAACAATATCACGCGGCAGTATATTTTCTTTTATTAAATCTACTATCCTGATTCCGCTTTCAAATGCCATCCTTTTTTTAATTGCGGAGCCGGCAAGCGCAGTTCCGGCACCCGGCAGCGACATTCCCATAACCTCGGCAAGGCAAGCCATAGTATTCGCGGTATATAATCCCTGACATGAGCCTTGACCGGGACATGCGCACATTTCAAGGTCAGCAAGTTCATTTTCGGATATTTCGCTTACTTTATATTTTGCCACAGCTTCGAATGTGTCTCTGACAAAAGAAAGTCTTTTGCCGTGATAATGTCCGGAAAGCATAGGTCCTGCAGTGACAACTATAGCAGGTATATTAAGCCTGAGAGCTGCCATAAGCATGCCTGGCGTAATCTTATCGCAGTTGGTAAGCAATATTAAACCATCAAGGGAATGAGCCTCTGCGATAGTCTCAACCATATCCGCTATTAGCTCGCGCGAAGGCAGAGAATAATGCATTCCTTTATGCCCCATAGCTATCCCGTCGCAAATCCCGGGTATGCCAAAAATAAACGGATGCCCTCCATTACTATATACCCCGTTTTCAGCCGCTCTTTCAAGATCCCTCATTCCTACATGCCCGGGTATGAGATCTGTAAAGCTTGAAGCAATCCCTATAAAAGGTTTGCGCATTTCTTTATTTGTAATGCCGGTTGCATAGAGCAGCGCTCTATGCGGCGTTTTATCAACGCCTTTTTTAATATTATCGCTTTTCATTATATCACCCGTTAATAATATTTGATTTAATCATCTGATTCATAATATCATTGCCGTTAAGTTTTTTAAGTTTTAATTCTTTTATTGTTTTTTGTTCTTCAGGCGTCAAAAAAGGTTTTGTAGTAAATTTATCTAATTTTTTATCTATATCGATATGTTCTTCGTAAATTTTTTTAAAATCTGAATTTGTTTTTATTAAAACATCGGCAATCTTTTGTTCGTCGTCATCAAGCCATTCCATGCTATGACCTCCAAATTTTAAAATTTATATTATTAATATTTCAAAAAGCTCCGCTATTATATACATAAACAGGCGAAAGACCCGCTGCATCTTGAAACGCTGATTGTTCCTGCTTATTATTAACAAATTTATTAATAGCAATTATTCCTGATAAATACGCCAATCTTAAATTATCGAAAATATCTATTTTTATCCCGCTATTGTTGAACAGCTGAAGATTTTCATTTAATTTGTATTTATTATAACTGCCTAAAAAAACAAAATCAGATTTGATATTTAACTGAACAATTGAGCAAATGATTTCATTTATATTTCCTGTATCAAGATTTTTAAATTTTGTCATTGTGCCATTTTCTATTTTATAAATTTCAAAATAAAATTTGTCTTTTATAAATTCTTTTATAACAGTAAGATAGAAATTATTGCTTTTATTTATAAACGAATAAGCACATGCGTACAAACTTTCGACTCCGGATATTTTCAAATTTAGACTGTAAGCCAATGTTTTGGCAATAGAAAGCGAAACCCTGATTCCGGTGAATGAACCGGGGCCTAAAGTAACAGCCATGCCTCCGATATCGGTTAAATTTAATCCGGTACCTGATAATATACCGTCTAATTGTTTAAATATTAGAGTTGAAGGTATTAACTGTTCATTATTCAATTCTTTAAAATGTTTCTTTTCATTTAAAACGATATTATTTTCAGCAACAATATCGCAGTTCTCGCCAATAAGGCAAATACACGAATAACTGCCGGAAGTATCTATTGATAGTAACAGCATGATAGTAACAGCACGATGATAGTAACAGCATTATAATAAAAGCATTATATAAACAGTATAATGAAAACAGGTTTAAAATTAAGGTATTAAATAAAAAATATCTGTAAAATAAAAAAATAAATTAAACAACATGCAAGTATATATAAATATAAATTCTAAAATCTAATTAAGTCTTAATATTCCTCATTATGTCATTGTAAGAAACAAACAGCAGCAGCATTATAAGAAAAGCAAATCCGATTTTAGCGGCATTTTCCTGAAATTTTGGACTAAGAGGTCTGCGCCTAACCATTTCAATAAATGAAAATAGGATATGCCCGCCGTCCAAAGCAGGTATGGGAAACAAATTGACCAATCCGATATTTACGCTGATAACCGCTATAAAATAAAAGAACTGGGACAACCCCATTGAAGCCGCTCTGCCTGATAGCTGGGCTATCATAATCGGTCCGCCTAAATCAGTAGCCGGTATCTTGCCGGCTATAAGCATATACACGCTGAATATCGTAATGTAAATAATGAACCAGACCTCTTTTAATCCTGAATAGAATGCTGAAAATATGTTGCTGCCCTGGTTTACCGTAACATTTGAAGGATAAATTCCTATAATATAGCGGGTAATTTTTTGTTTGAATATATTAAGACCGGAAATAAGCCTCGGCTTAATATGAATTAAAAATGTTTTAGAATAATCGGTTTTACCGGTTATCGGTAATTTTTTAACAATTTTATTGTTTACCGCTGCATTGATAGGGCGCTTTACACCTAATGCAATAGTGTGCTTGCCGTACTTTTGAATATATTTTGAGAGCGAAGACCATTTCCATATTTTTTTGCCGTTGACGGATGTTATGATATCGCCTTTTTTTAGTCCCGCAGCAGCTGCCGGATATCCTTTCATAACCTTCCCCACAACTGATTTTAATATCGGTTTGCCTGCCGAAAAAATTATCGTTAAAATAACAAGCGCTAAAACAAAATTAAAAACAGGTCCAAAAAATACGATTAAAAATTTTTTAAAAGGGCTAAGTTTACTGAAAGACCTTTTTTCATCTTCCGGCGGCAGTTCTTCTTCGGGGTCTTCTCCGAGGAGTTTTACATAGCCTCCGAGTGGCAATGCCGAAACTGCATACTCGGTCTCGCCTATTTTTTTAGATATTAATTTAGGCCCGAATCCTAAAGAAAAATTTTCAACCTTTACTCCGAGCATTTTAGCTACTATAAAATGTCCGAACTCATGGAACACTACGATTACACTGACAACTATAATAAATGCTAAAATATCTATTAATACTCCGTTTGAAAAAAATGCCTGCAATATATTTCCCATAAAAATACACAAACTCCATTAATTAATTTAATAATATACCACTGTCCCTGCTATTTATTATAATTTTTTTTTATCTAAAGTGCAAATGTTTTAAAACAGTTGAATAATTAAATAATTATTATCCTCTCAGAATAATTCCGAAATTTTTGTTCAACTCTATGAGCAGCCTGTCTCTCAGTTCATTCACTTCTTTCATAGTTAATGTTCTTGAGTCATCGGAGGCATCATATCTTATTAAATACGCTATCTTTCCTTTTTCTATCTGCTTTCCTCTGTAAATATCGATTAAGGCAATATTTTTTATAAGATTTGAGAATCTTTTAATAAATTTCTCAATTTCACCATATTCTAAATCCATAGAGGCAATAATAGAAATATCTTGTTCTATGATGGGATATTTGGAAGGAGCTATAAAATTTTTTTTATGAGAAATAAATTCTTTTATAACTTCAAAATCTATATCAAACACGCCTACCCTAAATTCTAAACCGAATTCTTCAAGTATCCCGGTCTTGATTTCACCAAAAAAACCGGCTGAAGATTTACCGATAAAAATTTCAAGCGTTCTATCTGTATCAAATATATTATGCTCTTTTGGCTGCATAAAATTATATTTTTTTATTCCAAGATTTGAAAATAAAAATTCGACTGTACCTTTTATCCTGTAAAATTCAGTATCTTCGCTCTGAAATTTTATACCGGAACAAAATGCTCCGCACAGTCTATTTTTTTCTATGACCGGATAATTATCCGCATACTTTTTATTATCATCATTATCCTTATTATCTTTGCTGAAATAAATTTTTCCTATTTCATAAATTTTAACATCTTTATATTTTTTTAAATTTTGATTTAATGTCTTAAGAGAATCCGGTATAAGGCTTGTTCTTAGATAATTAAATTCGACGGAAATCGGATTTTTAAGTTCCAGAGCATTATTGAAATTTTCAGAAATTATCTCAAGTTCTTTGCTGCCCGTAAAAGACGGGGTTATAATTTCAACAAGACCTGCATGCCCCAGTATTTCTTTTATTTCTTTAGATGTCTGATAATTAATATTTGCTTCAGGATAGTTTAAAATACCTTCGGGCATTGTAGATTTAACCTTGTCATATCCATAAATTCTAAATATTTCTTCATAAATATTTATTGCATCAAAAATATCGCTTCTAAAATACGGAGCCGTAACAAAAATACCGTCTTCCATTTCAGACAGTCTGACATTAAAACCCAATCTTGACAATATTTTGAACACTTTATTTTTATCTATGGGCTGCCCTAAAAAATTAAATAATTCATTAAAATATATATGAAATTCTTTAGGTTTTATAATATCCGCAATATAATACGAATAACAATTTACTTTAGCTTCCGGAACATTCTTTTTAATCAGATATACAATCCTCTTCATGGCATTAATGGCGGAAACGGGGCTTAATCCTTTTTCAAATCTTGTAGAGGCATCAGTTCTCAGCGCCATTAATCTTGATGTCTTTCTGATGTTTGACATGTTAAAATTGGCAGATTCAACTATGACGGAATTTGTTTTTGCATCTATTGCGCTTGAGATTGCCCCCATAATTCCTCCAAGCGCAATAATCTTGTCTTCGTCAGCGATAATTATTGAATCGTCAAAAAGTTTTCTTTCTTTATTGTCAATAGTTACAATAGTATCATCATTTTTTTTATTTAATCTCGGAAAGATTTTATTTCCGGAAAGCTTAATTTTGTCAAAGGCATGCAGAGGCTGAGCAGTTTCGAGCATTACTAAATTTGTTAAATCTACTATATTATTTATAGGTCTTATCCCTGATTTAATTAATTTATTTTTAATTTCCAAGTCGGATTCTTTAATAAATATATCGTCAATTTGTACTGCAATATAACACGGAACTGCTTCAGGATTGCTCATCACTACCGTAATCTCTTCCGGTTTTGAAGAATATGAACCGCCTACATTAAATTCAATATCTTCGTCTATATTCGGTAAATTTATATCTTTATCAAATATAGACGACATTTCATAAGCAAATCCTTGAATGCCGAACAAATCCGGTCTGTTTGGTTCAAGGTCAAATTCTAAAACGATATCATTTAATTCAAAAATATCGTATGCTGATTTTCCTAAAGGTTCATCGGGAAATTTCAATATATTTGATACATTTAGAGAAAATCCCAGCTCTTTTTCGGAACAGAATGCCCCTTCCGAAACAACCCCAAGGATAGATTTTTCTCTGATTTTCAGTCCATCGTCAAAAACAGCGCCTTTAATAGCTATCAGCGGTTTATCGCCGATACTTAACTCTGCTTTAGCCTTCGTATAAACTATTGTTTTTTGTCCCGCGTCTTCCCCTGCATAGACTGTTGCAATATTAAAATTAGGACTCGACGGATGCGGTTTGATTTCTTTCACTTCTCCTACTATTATATTTTTAAACGATTTCTTTTCCGAATAAGCAATAATTTTTTCAACCTCCATCGTCCTGCTATTTAGCAAAGACGGCACTATATTTTCTTTTCCGGTAAAATCAATATATTCTTTTAGCCAATTGAAACTAACCTTCAAAATTTCCTCCGGTAATTATTAATTATTTTATAATTTTGTCATGTCTATTTTAATTATATATACAATATATATAATATATATATTTTTATCTCCGTATTATTTCCACTATTAGCTATTATATTCACATGTGCGTTTTCCATTAATTAGGCGAATAAACTGGGCTGTTCTAATAAATATCCTGCCTTTTCATATTTTTCTTCGTATAAATCATTATACACTATTCTTATTTCATCAATTATATCGTTTAAATCAATATTTTCAACATTAAAATTAATGACCCCTTTCCTATTCAGCAGCGATTTAAGTCCCATGTTTGAATAATTATCCATAAGGACGGGTTTATAAGCCGGAATAAATACGGGTCTTTTCTGTTTAAACGCAAAATTGCATGTCTTTAATGTTCCGCTTGATAACGGGGAAGACATCGCAAATACAGCTAAGCTCGACCCGCTCTGAAGTCTGTCGCGCGCAACTAAATTCTTAGGCGTTAATTTTTCATGCAGCGGTAATTCAGAAATAACAGCTCCTTTTTTTAATATTATATCCTGATACAATTCCTCATTTTGAGACGGATAGACAGGTTCCAGCAATCCGGAGCCGATAAACGCTATTGTATTAATATTGTTGTCTACCGACGTTCTATGCGCAGCGGTATCTATTCCTGCCGCAAGGCCGCTTATAACGGAAAATCCGGCATTGCCTATTTTTTTTGTTATATCTGCCGTGACGTTACAGGAATAACCCGGCGGTCTCCTTTGTCCTATAACGGCAACTGCAAATCTAAGATTTTCTTTAATATTCCCCTTATAATACAAAATAGGAGGCTTATTTTTAACAAATAAGAGATTAGCCGGATATTCAGGTGATTGAAACGTAATTATTTTAATATTATTTTTCGCAGCTTCTTCCACCTCGTCTATTGCGTGCATAAACGATGTTCTTACGATTCTTGAATCCATCAATATTTCTATAATATCGTTCCTAAGTCCAATTTTTAAAAATTCAGTTTTATTTGTATTAAATATATCGCATGGATTTGCAAAATGCGTAAGTAAAATAAATATATGGCTGTTGCTTAAACCCGGAATTTTCTTTAATGCCAGAGTGCAAATAATATCATCCATGACAATTTAATATTTTAATTTACAGTTCTTCCTATAAATAACATTATAACTGAATCTGCCCCTTTTGATATCAGTATATTCCTGATTGCACCAGAGGTATGACCTGTCGTTATTATATCATCAAAAAGAATAATTTTTTTATTTTTAATGCGCTCCCCGTTTACTACTTTAATAGAATTTGCAATATCTGCCGTATTTCTTCTGTTTGTAATGTGTGAAGGCACATATCCCCTTGTTCTTTTTAATATATCGTCTTCATATTTAATTATATTTAAAGCATTTAAAGACAAGCATATTATTTTGTTTGTATAAACATCTAACATAGAAGAGCTCGTGGGGACAGGAACAATTAAATCACAAAACCAGAAATAATTAAATATAATATTTACAATTATATTTTCAAAATATTTTACAGCAAAATTGTTGCCTTTTTTGTACTGGATAATTAAATTAGAAAATGCATCTGCGCTGCTTTTGCGTTTTGGAAAATAATTCCCAAGATAGAAATAATTATCTTTTTCGTTATATTGCATTTTTAAATGCTGCATCCCAGGTTCTTTAATTTTGCCGTCTGATATATAAGCCATTCTGCTGTATATTGCATATATATGATATTATATTTTAGTATAAGTATATATGTAAGTATATATGATTAAAAAATTTTATATTGCTTGTATAATATAATTAATTATTCGTTTTTAAAAAAATATAAATGTTAAAACTAAGGCTTCTTCTTATTATTAATAAACATAGCATAAATTATTACGGCTGTTATTTTTTTATTCGCGCTGATTAGCTCCCATAGCAAATAAAAACTTTATCCGTTATTTATTCTACCATAATATGAATCTGAATTTCTTTAAAAATATAGCATTTTATCGTAATAATCTTATAGGCACTGAACTTTTCGGCTCTGATGAAATGAATTATTTTATTAATAGTCTAAATAAATTAAACGTCAGTTTCTCTCATAAAATATTAGATTTTAAAATTTATAAAAATAATTTGATAATTAATTCTAATCAAAAACCGTTAAATTTTTGTTTAGATAAATTTTTAACCGATTATAAAAATTCTGATTTTTTATTTGTCAAAAATATCTGCATTAATAATTTAAACGATGCTGTACTTTTTAATTCTATTATTGATTACTTTTTAAATACTCCTCATGCAGTTTTTATACCTTGTTTAGAACGTTTAGCTCCTTCCATTTTAAGTGTTTACGATACTCTTGCAGCTAACAGCTCATCTTCGCAATCTAATTATATTGATATATTTAAGCTTAGATTGAAATTATTATGCATGACAAAACTGGTAGCAACTGATGAAATTTATCCGGAAAGTATAAAAAAATTTTTGGATTTAGCTTTTCGCAATAATCTTTACGAAAAAAAAGCTTCAGAACTAAATTCTGGGGATTTAATTCTTTATTATTCAAGTAATTTCCAAATAATTATTAAATTAAATTTTTTGAAAAAATTTAATTTTAATAAATTTGAATATACAAAGAATGAGCATTTTATCAAGCTGACTGTTTATTTTAATTCTTACGAAATTTATTTTAACTCTTCTTCTTTAATTTATAAAATTATAGCTTATATCGCGTATATTAAAAATAATTCGGACAGTAAATCAAGTATAAATATCACATCAGAAGTTAATATAGATAGGTTCAACTGCCACTCTTATCGTAAAACAAATTTAAGCAGGATTCAAAACATAGCTTTAAAGGAGATTGATAATCCGGCTATTGTTCTTGCAGGAGCCGGCTCCGGAAAAACCAGTGTTATAGTTAACAAATTCTTATATCTTTTAAATTATCTATCTCCATATGAAATTTTAATTTTAACTTTTACTAATAATGCGGCAGGTGAGATTAAAGCTCGAATATTAAAAGCTTTAAATTTGGATGACAATATACCAATTATTAAAAATAATTTGAAAATTTACACTTATCATAGTTTTTTTTATTCTATCATTAAAATTTATTATAGATATTTAGGCTTCCGAAATACTCCAAAAATTTATGAAGGAAATAAATGCAAAGATAATACTTGTAATGCTGAAATTGACGGAATAAACAATTTTGATGATATTTTACAATATGTTTTGAAATTATTTAAAAACGAATCCATTTTAATTGAAATTGCAAAAATGTACAAATATATTTTAATTGATGAATATCAGGACCTTAATTTATTAAGCGATATAATAATTAAAAAAATTGATTACGGAAGGGGCAACATTACATATGCAGGCGATGACGACCAGTCAATATACGGATTTAACGGCGGTAATTCTATTAATCTACTCAGTTTTGATTTATTTTATCCATCGGGAAAAGCAGTTTTATTACAATCCAATTATAGGTGTAATAAGTCTATAATAAATTTTTCTAATAATATTATTCGGCAAATAGACTTCAGGTATCCAAAATCAATGTTCTGCGGAGATAATATAAATAATTTTAAAAATGAAAAAAATACTTTTAACTTAAAATTAAGGGGTACTTTTCCTATTTTAGTGAATAAATATGCTTGCGACCCTTATACATTTAATTACAATACAAATAATTGGATATCAAGCAATAAAGATTTGAATAACATGGAAGGATTCAATGATTCTATTAAGTTAAATGCGGTAAACCTCATTCATTTTAAAAACTGCAAGGATGAAACTGCATTTAATATTAATTTATTTATCTCACTGTTAATAAGCGGTATCAAAGCTGCCATATTGACAAGAACTGTCAAAGAAGAAATAGAATATAAGGTGCTTTTTAATTATTATGTAAGCTTACCGCAATACAAGAATTTTAAGTTAAAATATAGCAGAAATGCCTTTATCGGAACAATTCATAAATCAAAAGGCATGGAATTTAGTTTTGTAATTTTGAGCAGCCTTTCAGCCGCTAATTTTCCAAAAGTCTATAAAGAAAACAACGATATTAAAACTCCTCATCCTTTTAGTGCTTTTTATAATGCGCCGTTTATAAACTATCAAAATACTATAGACGATGAACGCAGATTATTTTATGTAGGAACTACAAGAGCCAAAGATTTTATTTTTATTACTTACACAGGGGATAAGTCTTCATTTATAGATTTTTAAGCAATAATTAGAACTGATTTAAAACGTCCAAATTGCCTGAATATAACAGCCGTAAATCATTAACGTTATATTTCAGCATAACTAATCGGTCAAATCCCATTCCAAACGCAAAACCCTTATACTCTGCCGGATTTATTCCGGCATATTCAAATACCTTCGGATGTACCATGCCGCAAGGAATTACCTCAATCCATCCTGAAAATTTACAAACGCTGCAGCCTTTACCATGGCAAAAAACACACTCAATATCCAAATCTAAACCGGGTTCTACAAAAGGATAAAAAGCCGGCCTGAATCTTGTTTTTTTTGCGCCCAGCAGACGCTTAACCGTAGCTTCCAGAATACCCTTTAAATCACTCAATTTTGCATTTTTATCAACGAAAAGACCTTCAACCTGATTAAACATAAATAAATGGGTTGCATCTACCGACTCATATCTGTAACACCTTCCGGGCGCGATTACCCTCAGAGGGGGTTTCTTTGCTTCCATTGTTCTAACCTGCACGCTTGATGTGTGAGTTCTTGGAATTAAACCGTTTTTTAAATAAAAAGTATCCCAAATATCTCTTGCAGGGTGATTATCAGGAATGTTTAAAGCGTCAAAGTTATAATGGGTTGTTTCAATTTCAGGCCCTTCTACAACTTCAAATCCCATTGAAGTAAAAAATTCTACAGTATCATTAAGCACTGCAGTAATAGGATGTGTGTGAAACTGTTTGAGCTTAATACCGGGAAGGGTCATATCAATTTTTAAAGAGCGGTTTAACATACTATTTTTAACTTTTAATTGCTCTTTTAAATTTTGATATGTTTCTTCAATTTGAATCTTAGCATTATTGACGGACATACCTACCGTTTTGCGAATTTCAGGCTCATAACCTGAAATATTGCGCAAAATATTATTTAATAAGCTGTTTTTCCCTAGATAATTTTTATATATCTCCTCTAAACCTTTTTCGGTAATTTCTTCATTGAACTCGACTTTAGCTTTATTTAATGCGTTTTCAATTTTTTTTAATATTTCATCGCTATTCATAATTATTTATATATTATCATTTTTAAATTTTTTAGCAATAATTATTTTTAGGATATTGCTTTTCAATGACTGATTATTATGTAATGAAATATTTGATAAAAAAAAAGTCTGTTATAAAATTTTACAATTTTACAACAGACTTTTAAATCCAAATCTAATTACATCATGCAATATACTTACTCTATAAACACATAGAAACGTTTATTAGGGTTTTAAATATGCATATCCTTCTGCTTCTCTTAAGATAATTTCGCCCTGAGCTGACGGAACAACTTTCACAAATGAATATATTTTTGATACCGGAATATGCAATTCATATAAGCTGTTTGCACATTGAACTAACTCTACGCCGTCTTTTTTTAAAGTCAATAAAGCCTTTTTATATCCATTGCCTTTAAAATATAGATGCGTTCCTGCGCTAAATGCCTGTAATTCGACAACAATATGACCTTTTAATCTTGGGTCGTTTAAAGCATTATGAATATTATCGATGATTTTATTCATTTTTACTTTATTATTTGCGCTGATTACATAAATTGCATGATAAATTTTTCCCGGTACCATCGGAGCACCCATTGTAAAAGCAGGGCTTATTGATAAATTAGGAAAATATTTTCTAACACCGTTAACATTGTGCCAACCGTACCATCCGGCAGGATGAATCGTTGGAGCTGTTCCTCTCCAATTTGCATAAGCATTAGATGTCATTGAAAAAACGGCAATTGCAAATGCCATAATTGCAATGCTTAATAAAGAGCTTTTCTTTTTCATTTTCTTCTCCTTTTTTAGTTAATTTTATATTTATCACACTTAAACGACTATAAATAACTGTTAAATTATCCGTTATATTGAGCAGAACCTGAAAATACCTGTCCGCCGACATTTTCTAATTCTAATTTATAACTTCCTGCTTTCAACGCCTTAATTTTTTTAGCAAACGGCAAAGTTATAAATGCTTTGGCGCCAAGAGGCATTTCAAGACTGAATTTATTAACCGTCATTTTATTAACGTAAATGTTATGTATATCTGATTTTGGAAGTGAAACTACGGCTTTATTGTTCCATAAATACACTGTTTTTCCGGCAGCATTAACCAATTTTACTTTCATAATATTTGCCAGAGCGCCGCCGCTTCCGCCAATTCTGTATGCTAGAAATTTAACATTATTAGAGGTAATTTTAGCATTAGATACCGAAACTACGACTTTTGCGCCAAAATTATGCAATTTTCCCCAGACTCCGCCGTCGAATAATTGATTTGAACCCATAGTTACTAATGTTCCGAAAACGGTGAATATTATAACCCATGTTACAAAACCGTTTCCCCACAATGGACCGTTTCCAATTAATCTGTAGCCGAATGAATTAGCAAAATTTGGCCAGGCATTTCTGACTAAGTCGTCAAACGACCATGCGCTGCCGACGAACAATATTAGAAGCCCAATCACTAGTTCGACCGAACCTACCTGCCATTCATCAAGACATGTTGCTCCCAGCCATCCTGAACCGAACAATATTCCAAATGCTAAACAAACCGCGCCGAATGCGCCAAGTCTTGAAAACAACCCAAATATTAATGAAAGCCCGACTAAGAACTCAATTACCGTAAATATATCAAGAAACACAGCTAACGCGCCCGGATTTAATAATAATGTGTGAATCAGAGAATGCACACCCATAAATCCGCTTGCATGAGGAATAAAAGTATTAAACTTATGCCCCACCCACAACGGCGAGTTAGGCTCTAATTTCCCTGCCGATAATACAACCCTTCTCCACGCGGCCGAAAAAAACATCCAGCCGAGTGTAATCCTTAAGGGAATTGCAGCATAGGCTAAATAACGATAAAACGTACTGTCTTTAACATCAAAATTGTTTGCCATTTTCTTTACCCCATTTAATTACATTTATTACATTTGCTTAAATTGCATTATTTATAGGTTTCTTTGACAAATTTAAGAATTTTAAATTTTTTTATCAATAATTCAATTACTATTAAATTATTTTGTAAGTCAATAAAACACAACCTATGCACAATGTGCTTATTTGCGGATGCGCTTCATTTTGGCTTGCAATCAAATCTGAATTACATCCGCAAATAAACGATATTTTAATACAACTCTATCAAGGAGCTTTAAAACCGTATCTTTCAAATATACTTAAGCTTGTTTTTGTTTTTAAGAAATTTAACCATTCTTTTGCGGCAACTTTATTTGGCGCGCCTTTTGTCATAGCTGCACCGTAAAGAGCTGTCGTATTCTGACTTGCAGGAATCTTAACCCCTGTTATGGGATTACCTATCATTTCCTGGAACTTCACTTCAGAATACCAATTTACGCCTGCATCAGATTTATGCTGCATAATTCTTATAGGTGTCTGACGATGATGAATATGCGTCAAATATACTCTTCCAGATTTAACGCCGTAATTATAAACAGCCTGCTCTAATTTTTTGCCGCCTGCTTTTATTAACGACATTTTAATCTGCTTTGCAATTCCTTCCCATTCAGGATTCGGCATAGACAACTTTAATTTTGGATTTAAAAAGCTTTTTAAGCCGGTTATGTGATAAGGATTGCCTTTGTCGGTCATGATTTCAAGGTCGTTTGTAACATAAGTCAC
Source organism: bacterium (assembly GCA_021825865.1). Taxonomy (GTDB): domain Bacteria; phylum SZUA-79; class SZUA-79; order Acidulodesulfobacterales; family Acidulodesulfobacteraceae; genus Acididesulfobacter. The sequence continues at coordinate 4,880 of JAKAFU010000015.1, read as the reverse complement.
TTTTTTACCTACCGTCATGCCGATTTTCTTAGTATAGTTTAATTTTTTTGCTCCTGCCATATATACATCCGGCACAACATGCATTGTTAAATTGCCAAGGGTGATTGTATCCCCGTGTTTCCACATTCTAATCAGAATTCCGGGAGGAATGGTAATGTAAAATACATGTTTAACATTTGGATATTCTTTAAGAAACGCTTTAACTAAACGCGGAAGCACAAAGAATATGTTTCCTCCGATATAAAGTACTAAACTGGATTTCGGATGCAATGTAACAGTAGTAATATTTCCGTGATAATCCGGATTATTGTCGACTGTTATTGCATTAAACTTATATCCCTGATGAAGAGCTGGATCGCCCTGTTTGCACCATGGGGGGAATATTCTTTTAATCCCCATAGCAAAAGAACTGTTAGACATTGTCATAGAAATTACAAATACAAAAGCCATAACAACGCCCAAAAGTTTGTAAAACTTCTTTGAACTTTCGTTCATAATTCTTGCCTCCTAAAAGTTAATTTGATTTTTCGATCTAGTTTTATATTAGAACGTAAACTGTATGTAAACTGTATATTATTTATTGCTGAATGTTGTACTTTTAATACAATATAATATAATTATCACTTAATGTTTTGAATGTCAATAAAAAAAACATTAATATAAAACTATTTTTTTTAATATTAATGTTTACATAAAAAATATATATGATTATTATTATATAAAAATATAACTATATATAAATTTTGAATAATTAAATATAACAATATGCAACTATTAATAATCAAAGAATTTTGAATAAATATTTATTAGATTGCATCATGAATAAATTAAAAATACGGCAAAACAATCGCTAAGCAAATAGCTATGCTCGGATTTTACTGTATTTTGTTATATAGTTTAATCTGAGATTCAGGTAAATCGGCACTGAGACAATATTATTATATTGATACTCAATTCAATGGCATGGTAATCAGATTATGAAAGGTTAAACGACTATTGATTGGTGCCGAGGGCCGGAATCGAACCGGCACGGAACTAAGTTCCGAGGGATTTTAAGTCCCTTGCGTCTACCACTTCCGCCACCCCGGCAGTTTTAAGCAAAGTAATTTCTTATAGACATACAAGAATTTAATTTATTGCATCCGCGATTATTATAACGCCGCCTGCCAACAGTTAAAACAAAAGATATTTAAATTGGTATTGAATCTTATGCTGCTTGGCTTTATAAAATATATTTATAATAAAATATGTTCACAAAGAAATATATTTATAAAAAATACCTTTATAATAAGAAAATATTTATAAATATATACAAGTAAACTGCTTCAACAAAAAATTAAAAAAATAAGTAAAAACATACTTTAATATTACAGTAAATCTTAATATATTGTCAATATTATTTTTTAATATTTCAATTAATTGACGCCGGTGAATAAAATATATATACGTTTATCCGTTTGCACGTATATCTGAAATATTTCGTCTCTCAATAAATTTACCAGATATTTGTTTTCAAATACTCATCTATGGCATCAGCGGCATTTTTGCCTGCTCCCATTGCGAGAATAACGGTCGCAGCGCCTGTAACTATGTCGCCGCCTGCAAATACACCTTTCTTGGTTGTTTTTCCGGTCTTTTCGTCTGCTATAATATATCCCCACTTATTTAAATCCATACCGGGAGTGCTAGACGGCACAATCGGATTTACATTAGTTCCTATAGCAATAACCGCAGCGTCGATGTCGGCGATGAATTCTGACCCCTTAATCGGTATAGGTCTTCTGCGTCCGCTTTCATCAGGTTCGCCCAACTCCATTCTTTCGCATTCTACTTGTTTCAGGTCTTGTTTTTCATCTCCGATAAATCTTATAGGATTTATCAGAAATTCAAATTTAATTCCTTCCTGCTCAGCATGATGTATTTCTTCAAGTCTGGCTGTCATTTCATTGCGGGACCTTCTGTAAAATATTCTTGCATCGCTGTAACCCAATCTGAGTCCTGTTCTAACTGCATCCATAGCAGTATTGCCTGCTCCAAAAACTACTAATGTTTTACCGCATTTCATCGGCGTATCATACTCATTCATATTATATGCCCGCATTAGATTTATTCTGGTAAGAAACTCATTAGCGGAATAAACCCCGTTTAGTTCTTCTCCGGGAATATTCAAAAACTTAGGTGTACCTGCGCCCGTTCCGATAAAAACGGCGCTATAACCTTTTTCATTCAACAATTCATCTACAGTTATTGTCTTGCCTATAACGACATTTGTAAATATTTCTACTCCCATATCCTTCAAAATCTGCACTTCCCTTAAAAGAATCGACTTAGGGAGCCTGAATTCAGGAACTCCGTATATAAGAACGCCGCCTACCTCATGCAGCGCTTCAAATATTGACACACGATAACCTTTCTGCCGCAATTCTCCTGCCGCCGCAAGCCCTGACGGTCCTGCACCTACTATTGCAATTTTTTTATCGTATAAATATTTGTCATTAGAAAGATTATTTTTTTTGTCGTGCTCAGCCTCATAATCTGCCACAAATCTTTCAAGGTTACCAATGGCTACCGAGGTTGAATCTTTTCTTCTTCCGACGGTACAAACTTTTTCGCACTGGTCTTCCTGAGGACAAACTCTCCCGCATATAGCCGGCAGTGAACTTTTTTCTCTGATTTTTTTTGCAGCTCCAAGAAAATCGCCTTTTTCTATCAATTTTATAAAGGCAGGAATATCAATGCTTACAGGACATCCCTGGATGCAATAGGGCACTTTGCAATCAATGCATCTTTTTGCTTCTTCAATTGCCTCTTCTATTGAATAACCTATGGAAACCTCTTTGAAATTTTGCACTCTTTTTGCCGGATTTTGCGCAGGCATATCATGACGTATTATTTTTAATCTTTCCTTAGTGTTAAGAATTATCTGTTCTTTATTTTTATTTTCCATATTTTAATTTTAGCTGTCTTATAATTTATTATATATAATATACGTTAGGACTTATAATATAAGAAACAACCATTCCTCCCCGTCATAACAATTTAGTTAACTTCTCAATATTTCTTTAGATAAAATAATAATAACATCTTCAATTTTTAATTTTATATTTTTAGTATTATAATGAATACTGAATTGTTTCGTTTAGATATCTAATAAGTTATACAACTTGCTATAGCCGACGATTTAATTTATAAATTAATAAATGAAATGTAATATAGACCGACTTTAGTCAACCGGCTGCAATTTATGCTAATTAATCCTATTGCTCTTTATGATGCTCTTTTCTGTGACACTCGTAAGATGATTTCTCTTCATCTTTATAAAATCTCTGCCTATTTACTAAGTTCTCAAAATCAACCTTATGCGCATCAAAATCAGGACCGTCAACGCATGCAAATTTTGTCTGTCCATCGACTAAAACGCGGCAGGCTCCGCACATTCCAGTTCCGTCTATCATAATTGGATTCAGACTTACAATAGTTTTTATATCATATTTTTTAGTAAAATCGCTTACTGCCTTCATCATAGGGACAGGACCTATCGCTATAACCCTGATAATATTTTTTTTATCGTCAACTATTAATTTTTTCAATATATCGGTAACAAATCCTTTTGTTCCATAACTGCCGTCGTCGGTAGCTATTAAGAGTTGGGTGCTTGCATTTCTCATTTCATTTTCCATCAGCAAAAGGTCTTTCCTTCTAGCTCCTATAATTGAGATAACATTGTTCCCCGCATTTTTCAGAGCTTTTGCGATGGGATGAACGGCCGCAATGCCGAACCCTCCGCCGATACAGACTACAGTGCCGAAGTTTTCAATTTCAGAAGGAATACCTAATGGACCTACAAGGTCCGCCAACTCCTCCCCTGCTTTTAATTCACTTAATAAATGCGTTGTTTTGCCCAAAGTCTGGACAAGTATCGTAATATAACCTGAATTTTTATCCGTATCCGCAATAGTTATAGGAATACGTTCCCCTTTTTTATGTACGCGCAAAATGACAAACTGACCTGGTAAAGCTTTAACTGCAATATCCGGAGCATTTATTTTATAAACATTGACCCCTTCTCCAATGCTTTTATTTTCAATGATTTCATACATAAATCAACCTCTTTATTTATTTAACTTGTATTTTTATTTTTAAAAAACTTGATTCATGTGGAGGCGGCACCCGGATTTGAACCGGGGATAAAGGTTTTGCAGACCTCTGCCTTACCGCTTGGCTATGCCGCCGTTATTATGATTTTAAATTTTGCTAATTCTTAATTATTACTTTGACTGATTATTATATATTATATATATAATTATATATATATACTGTATATGATATATAATAACAATTTAAAAACTTTAATTCAAGAAAAATTTTATTTTGACAAAAGTAAACTGTTCGGCGGTATTATATTTTTAATCTTAGCAGAGCTGTGTTTTATCTTTTGATTTATAATACGGCCTATTGGTTTTGCATGTATAGAGAATGTGCCAATTTTATTGAAAATTGTTTTAATCAGTGCGACACCGTTTACAAAGTCCTTAAAATTAATTATACTGCTCCGTTCTATACCCGAATCGGATATTAAACTCAATTTGACTTTTCCTTTCATTTTGTTAATATTCTGGATTACATTGCCAAACCTGTCTACCGGAACAAGTTTTATCATAAACGGCTTGCCTGCTGAAATGTGGGAAACATTTAGAGAAATGTGAAATTTATATAGACCTGCAGGATTTATTTTAATATTTCTACTTGAGAACACGGGATTTTCGCCATCATGCTGAATTTCAAAATTTAATTGGCTCATCCCTGAACGGTCGGAAATAAAATTATAACTGCCGAAGCCGTTCTTAATAGATTGCGGCGGCAATATACGAGGATGAACT
>JAKAFU010000051.1 GCA_021825865.1 bacterium | reverse complement strand
TTAAGAAATAACAAATTTTTCTTAATATTTCTATTGCTTTTAGTGTTTATCTATTTAATAAATAATGATTTCTTTTTACAAAGATTTGATAAAAATTACTCTATAGAAAATAATAAAATTATACAGTTGAACGAAAAGGTTAAAAAAATGCAAAAAAATTATTCTTCTATCAGCACTGAAAGATTTGAACTATTGAACACAAAAAAATATATTAAAAAATTAACGTTAACACTAAAACAAAATAAATCTTCGCTGCCTGACACTTTTCACATTGCAGATTTAGTTAAACAAATATCGGATTGTATGCCGGAAACCAATTTTGAAATTAAATATATAAAATTTAATAAAATCATTAAATCAAAAAAAATAAATTATAAAATACTGCCTATTTCTATTTCAATAGTAAGCGGATACAATCAGGCTTTATTATTTTTAAAAAAGATTAACTCATTAAAAAGAATAATTTTAATACAGAATATGAAAATTTCGGCAGACCAAAAAATACCGTCTGAGCTTGAAATAAATTTAACGGCTGAAACTTTTGCTTTGAAAAAAAACTAAATATTATGTTAATAAATAAAATGAAATTTATTTTTTTAAATATTTTGACCTTCAGCGCTATAGCAGAATTATCCTTAATAATGCTTTTTGTATGCGTTAATTCCGTTAATGCTTACGCTTATAAATTAAAAAATCCATTTATTTCACCATTTAAACCAAAATCAATCCCAATAATACGCAATAAAACAGTTCATAAACTAAATTTACAGGCAATAATCGCAAGTTCAGAACAAAATCTAAATATTGCAATAATTAATAATAAACCTTATTATATAAACTCAAAAATTTTATTTGTAGGCAAAATACTCAATATAACAAAAGGCGCGGTAATTATTGAATCAAAAAAAGGCAGAATCATACGTTTGATTTTAAAAAAATTTGAAGGTTTTCAAAATTAATTATGAAAATTTATAAAAACTCTTCGTTTATTTTATTTTTTATATTACTGACGATACTATTTACTATATTTTTAGATATACAAAATAATACGGCTGCTTTTGCAGAAACTTTTCATAGCAATAATCGCAGCAGCAATAGCAGATATAATTTTGACAAAACGGCAATTAACCAAAGAATAAAATATATTAACTTTTACGGTATAGAACTGCCTGAAAATAAAATAACTATAAATGGAAATGATATTCCGCTAAGACCGCTCCTTATCGGTTTAACTCATGAATTTCATATAAACTATTCATTGAGTAATGCCGTAAAAGGCGATATAACTCTTCATATAAATAAGATTTATTTAAATAAAGCGCTAAAAATAATTTTTGAAGCGGGAAATTTAAATTTCAGCGTTAAAAACAAAGTTCTTTTTATAGGCACAAGCTCTTCATTAAAGAATAAATTTAAAGTTTATAAAATTAAACTAAAAAATATACCGGCATCTAAAGCAATATCTCTTTTAACTCCAATAATGCCGAAGGGCGGAAAAGTAATTGCGCTGCCGAACGGCAATGAAATTTTGGCATATGATTTGCCTTCTAATATTAAACAGATAAATAGAATTATAAAAAATATAGATGTAAAAAAGAGAATCGTTCGTATTCAGGCAAAAATAGTTGATATCAGCAATAATTTTACCAGAAATTTAGGCGTTTCATGGTCAATGTCCCCATATGCAAACAATACTATTACCACCACGGGTACCAGCATATCCGGTTTCAGCACGCCCGTCGCTCTTTCTTCAGGTACTATGAATCTGAATATAGGAACGTCATGGCAGAATTTTGGACTGATTTCCGCCCAGTTGAGCATGGGGCAGCAATTAGGATATGATAAAATAATATCATCGCCTGACGTGACGGTAGTGAGCGGCAGCACGGCTACGATAAATTCCGGCACTACATTGTATTATACAGCTTATACGGCATCTTCCGGAACAGGCACTTCTACGGCGCCTACATCTTCAACAGGTACCACGATAATCACCCAGCAGCCGATTACATCTACATTGCAGACAATAACTCTTGGATTGACGCTGACGGTCACACCGATTATAGAAAGCGGCGGCAATATCATTTTAAATCTTACGGTTACTAATTCGCAGCCGGATTTTGGACAGGAGGTAGACGGTTTTCCTAGCGCAACAAATCAGAGCGTTACAACGACAGTTTCGGTAAAAAATAATTCTACGCTTGTTTTAGGCGGTATTCTTTATACGGAAAAATCACGTTCAAATAACGGAATCCCTATATTATCTAATATACCTATACTGGGTTACCTGTTTTCATCAAGGCAGAAAGTCGTGAATAAAGAACAGCTGATGATATTTATTTCACCCAAATTAATTAAATAATATTTATTATAATAAAAAAATAGAACTAATAATACCGCTGATATCTAAAACTAAAATTAAAATTAAACTAAAACTAAACTAAAACTAAAATTGAACTAAGATTAGATTAAGCCGCTGAGGTTAGGACAAAACGCGCTATGGCAAAGAAAATAAAAGATACGGAAGATATGGAACACACTGAAGATACTGAGAATACAGAAAATACAGACGATTCGAGAATGCCTTTCCTCGAACACTTTTCCGAATTAAGGAAACGTATTGTCCATATTTTTATTATTATAATAATAACAACCGGTTTTTCATGGCATTTATCATATAGCGCCGTTAACGTCATTGAAATGCCCCTAGAAAAACCTACGTATATCACATACTTTTCCGGAGAGCTAAAAAATGCTATTAAACAGAAAATTCCTTTTATTTATTACGCCTTCGGACTTAATAAAACGCCTAAAAAATTCACAAAACACATACTGCATTATTCAGCCCCGCTGGAACCGTTTTTTATGCAGGTAAAAGTATCAATCATACTTGGATTCATGCTCGCGCTGCCTTTTATATTCTTTGAAATATGGCAATTTATTAAACCGGGACTATTAAAAAAGGAAAGGATGTACTTATTGCCTTTTATGTTTTTTGGAACGCTTTCATTTATATCCGGAATGGTTTTTATGATATTTTATATATGGCCGGCAGTTATAAATTTTTCACTCAGTTATCAAAATGCGAATCTGTCGCCTTTGATAAATCTTACGCATTTTGTTAATTTTGCTTTGAGATTAAGTATTATTTTCGGCGTAATATTTGAATTGCCGATTATTTCTACTTTGCTTTCTATAGCAGGAATACTGAAACCGGCTATTTTAATAAAGAATAGAAAGTACGCTTTAATAGGCAGTTTGGTTATTGCGGCATTTCATGCAGACATTGTTACAATGTTTTTTATAGCTATACCGTTATATTCTATGTATGAAATAAGCATTGCTATCTCAACTGTCGTCTGGAAATTTAAAAAAATAAAACAAAAAAGCGCTGAAACAGAATAAAAAAATTATATTCTTAGTCCAACTTCATCGTATATATAGTACTAATAATATTATATATGTTTACAACTTCCAATACTGCGATATATTGCCGCACATATAACGAAATGCCTAGCACGATTCACGATGCCAAAAAAAAATGAACCGCCGAAAATCGCAGCTGCCGGCACCAAACACAAACATCTCATATTTATAATACAAATACTAATAAATTAATAATTAAAACGATGAAATTGGACTAAAAAAATTTGCCTGTTTTAGATAAAATAATATAAGCTATATCACTTTATAAAAAATTGATAAGAAATTTACGCTTTTTTTACATAAAATTTAAATTTTCCGCCCTCTTCTGCAGATTCTAAGAGCTCATTCCCTGTTCTTTTGCACCATGCCGTCATATCATTTTTAGAACCGGGATCAGTAGAAATAATTTCAAGCACCTGACCTGAAGTCATTGAATCAATTTCTTTTTTTGTTTTAACAATAGGCAACGGACATGATAATCCGCTTGCGTCAAGAGTTTTGTTTGATGCTGTTGCCATAATTAAATACCCTCCATTTAGTTTTATTGATTTTATTAAATTAAGTTAATACCGTCAATGGCATATTGATTAAACAAATACCGTTAGTACCTTTGTTTTTGAAGTGTAAAAACATCTGTACATTATATTATTAAAATATAAATTTGTCAATAAATACAAAGTTGAATTGACAACTTTTAAGATATCTATGCAAAAAGTGTCTATGCAGTTAATTCTGCATTATAAAAAATATGTTTATAACATTTTTTAACATTGTATCTAATCTAAAAAGTGTTTATGCAGTTAATTTTGCGTGTGTTTTAACTAAAATTAATAATTAAATTGAAAATCAATAAAATATTGCCGTATAAAAAATCTATTTTTGTTTCGGAAAATTTAAAGTTATCACCTCTTTGTTTTTGCCTAATTTTCCAAGATATTTTCCATTATAACTTAGCAATATCCCACCTGCATTTCCAATCTTGATACGCAGTTGCTTTTTAGCTTTCCATATTTTAACAGTTCCGGGATATAGCATGCTTTGCTTTTGTCTTGAATTGTCTATAGAAACATCTACCCATGTTTTTCTAATAACATTTCCTTTAAGTATTACTCTATAGTAAATATTGGATTTGTTTTTATTATGTTTGTTTTTTAATAATTTTTTTTTATTGACGAGTTTATGTCTTGCAGAAAATACAGAAAATAAATTAGATGAAATGTTATCCGTTCTAATTGCTTTTTTAATATTAATAAATCCGATAATGCCGAAAATAATTACAATGATAATTGCTGCGGATATAAATAATCTTTTCTTTAATTTTATTAGTTTTTGGTGCTCTTCTATAAATTTTTGTTTTACAATATCTTCATGCTTAATTTCCGAAATATTCTTGTTAGCCGATTCATACAGTCTCAGAGCATAAAATTCATCAGCTCCAATTGCTTCGGCAATTGATTTTATGTAGCCCTTAATAGTGTAGGAAGAAGGGAACGGTAAAAAATTATCATCCTCTAGCGCCTGAATATATGCAGGCGATATTTTTGTTATGCCGGCAATATCGTTCTGGGTAAAATTATGCCTTTCCCGTTCCGACTTAATGTATTTACCGACCGTTTCTATGTTATTTTCATCTTCCATATATCTGCAATAACAATCAATTAATAGTTTTTTAATTTTTTAAGATAATCAGACGCTTTAATGCCGAAAGAATTAAGTTTGTTCTGACTATAAATTTTACTAAATATAGCATGGGCACTTTTATATTTTTTGAGTTTAAAATAATTTTCCCCTTCTTTAAACTGCGCCGGCACAAAATAGGCATCTATTTTCAATGCTTTTTTATAATTAATTATAGCTTTAAGAAACTTTCCTCTTTTTGAATAATAGCTTCCCAAGTAATAGTAAGTCAAAAAATATTTCCTATTAAGTGCTTCGGATATCAAAAGATATTTTTTAGCTTTTTTAAATTTGTTCTGAATAATATATATTTTGCCAAGGAGGGTATATGATTCATAAGGCTGATTATAAAAAGGATTCAACAGAGCCTTTTTTAAATTTGCCGTTGCAAGATGATATTTCTTTAATTTTATATAAATCATTGCAAGATTATAAAATGCATATGAAAATTTATTATTCAGCCGAGTTGCCTTCTTAAAACACTTTATGGCCTTATTTTGACGATGGGTCATCATATAGACTGTGCCCATTGCATTATAATTTTTAGCCGAATATGGATTTACCGTTCTGGCTTTTATGAATTCTTGCAATGCTTTAACATAATTACCGCTGTTGAAATACCCGGAACCAATTCTATAGTAAAGAACAGACTTCAGCTTATTCGTCTTACTGACCTGAGAAAATCCGCATCCGTACAAGAGCAAAGAAGACAACAGGCTTAGCGCGATAATAATGCTTATTTTAACAAAAAATTTTTTATCTAAATTAAATTTAAAAAAACGAGACATAATGATTTAAGCATTAAAAGAATTTTTTAATTAAATTAAATTAAATTAAATATAACATAATATAGTATAATATAATAGAATATAATAAAATTAAATAAAATTAAATAAATATAATTTAAGTATTAATTGTAATATCGTTATATTGTAATATTTGCGGTTATTCCCTTCAATATGTCTAATTTATTCGAGCTTGATTTGCTACGCTAGAATTTTCAGCAATATAATATTCCCTTTAATATGTCTAATTTATTCCCGTAATTAGTCAATTGTCAGATTTAAATATTTTCAAAATATGTCATATTCCTAAATTTAGAAAATCTATCTTTTATTTTATCTCCGTCTATTGAAAGAAGTTTGTCAATGCTAAACGATTCAACGGCAAATGATGCCATGATATTTCCAAAAACAAGAGCTTTTTTTAAATTTTCATCGCTTAAATTACCGGTATTATCAATATAACCTAAAAACCCGCCGGCAAATGAATCGCCTGCTCCGGTCGGATCTACAACATTTTCTAAAGGATATGCCGGAATCATGAAAAACATTCCATCGGTAAATAAGGTAGCACCATAAGAACCTCTTTTAAGCACAATGATTTTAGCGCCGTATTCAAAAATTTTTTTAGCTGCAGAAAATATAGAAACTTCGCCGGTTAGCAATCTTGCTTCCGATTCATTTATAATAAATATATCTGATTTTTTTATAGCCTGCAGCAATTTATCTTTCTTTTTTTCAATCCAGAAATTCATAGTGTCTAATGCAATTAATTTAGGAGATGCCATTTGTTCTAAAACTTCAAGCTGAATATCAGGATCAATATTAGCTAAAAAAAGCGTATCGTTTTTAAAGATATGCGGGACTGAAGGTTTAAAATCTAAAAAAACACCGAGTTCAGTATTAAGTGTTTGAGGGTCCGACATATCATAATCGTATTTTCCTTCCCAATGAAATGTCTTACCATGCTTTTTAATTATATTATCAACGTTTATGTTTTTACTTTTCAGAATATCTATGTATTTATCGTCAAAATCGCTTCCTACAACCGCAATAACATTAACATCAGTAAGATACGAAGAAGCAACCGAGAAAAAAGATGCCGAACCTCCCAGTATATTTTGTTTTTTTTCAAAAGGCGTTTCTATACTATCGATAGCAACAGAACCTATAACGGTTATAGCCATATTTTTATTTTCCTCAAAATTATTTTATTTACATTAAAATAAATTAGATAATTATTTTATTTATATATTTCAAAAATAGCAAGTTTTTTTAAAATTTGTTCAGGCACGTCTTTTTTAGCAGTCACAACAGCATGTTCTAAAGATGATGAGCATGAACAGGAGCAAACGTTATGAATCTTTCTTTCAGAGTTTACATCATTTGAATGATGTATGTTAACATTAATATCGGCATTATCATTGATGCTATTATTAATATTATTATTAATACTATCGTTTTCAATATTATAGTCATAGGCTATATGCTTAATAGCTTCCTTGATAATATTTTTTGCTTTTTCTGCATTTTCGTTTAGAATTTTGATAATAATATCGGCATTAACATTTTCTTCCTCTTCGTGCCAGCAGTCATAATCTGTCGCCATAGCAATTGTGGTATAGCAGAGACCTGCTTCACGGGCAAACTTTGCCTCGGTTGCATTTGTCATACCTATAACATCAAATCCGCTGTTTTTAAAAAATAAAGACTCCGCTTTTGATGAAAATTGAGGTCCTTCTATACAAATATATGTTCCTTCGGAATGGTATCTTATACCCAAAGATTTGCATGAATCAATAACGATATTTCTTAAACATGGACAAACCGGCTCTGCCATAGAAACATGAGCTACAATACCGTCTCCGAAAAAAGTATTTTTTCTATTTTTAGTAAAATCAAAAAACTGGTCAACAATTACCATATCGCCCGGAACTATTTCTTTCTTGAGGCTTCCCACTGCACTGACGGAAATAACCTTTGAGACACCTGCCGCTTTAAGGGCGTAGATATTTGCCGCATAATTAATCTCAGAAGGTAAAATTTTATGCCCTCTGCCGTGTCTTGGTATAAACACTAATTGTTTTCCGTCAATTTCTCCAAAAATAAGATTGTCGGAAGGCGCGCCGAACGGGGTATCTGCAGCAGCCTCTTTAATATTATTCAATCCTTCAATATTATACAATCCGCTTCCGCCTATAATGCCTAAAATATTTCGCGAATTTTTCAATTTATCATTCTCCCGATATCAGATAGTTATTTTTACTTTCTTCTATATTTTATTATTAATGTTTTTAATATAGCAGGACAATCTTTCTTTAATATTATTATTCCCTTCTCTAACAATATTGATTTTTCTGGTGCAGCAGTCTATTTTAAGTATTGTGGAACACCCGCCTGCCAATTTTCCGTCGTTTATTGCAATTATGCCGTCTTCTTTGTCATTATAATCGGCGAATATACGATATAGCTCATTTTCGCTAATCTCATTAAGACTTTCTTTTGAAGATATATTTGCGCTTGTAGAAATAATAGGATAATCTATTTCTTGAAATAATTCTTCAATAAATGCGTGCGAAGATACCCGAGCCCCTATATATTTAGAATTTGATTGAAATAAATATTCTTTGTCTGTCCGAGCTTCAAATAATATGGTAAGAGGTCCGGGCCAGAATATAGAAATTAAATCTTCTTCGCCTTTTTTTATATATGCTATATTAAGAAGCATAGCCGGATTCTTGATAACAATCGGCAGCGGTTTTAAATTATCTCTTTTTTTTAATAAAAATATTTTTTTTACAGCTTCATCATCTAAAGCGTTAGCTCCAACTGCGTAAGAAGTCTCAGTGGGATAAATTATAAGATTGGATGAATCCAAATGTTTCTTGATAGCCTTATAATCAGCTTTGGTCATATTATGATAGTTAAAAATTTTCATAATAATGGAATAATAATTATTTTTATAGTCATTAATGATTTATAAACCCTTTTATCTGATATATCATTATATCTGATATATCATTTATATGAAATATATTAATATTCAATAATCACATCTCTATATTGCTATCTGCCGCAATTACTTTATCTGTAAGTTCTTTTCTATAATTTTTTAATTTTTCGGAAAGTTCGCCGCTATTTAATGATAAAATTGATACTGCAAGCAAGGCGGCATTTACTGCGCCGCTTTTACCGATAGCCGTGGTTGCAACAGGAATTCCTCCCGGCATCTGAACTATGGAAAGCAAACTGTCTAACCCGTGCAGCGACGATGAATCAACCGGAACTCCTATTACAGGCAAAATTGTACACGCGGCCGCTACACCCGGCAAATGCGCGCTCATACCTGCGGCAGCTATTACAACTTTAAATCCTTTATCTTTTGCTTCTTCAAAAAGAACCACTGTTCTTTTTATGCTTCTATGAGCGGAAGAAACATGGACCTCGTAGCCTATTTCAAATTTTTTTAAAATTTCGGCTGCGCCTTCCATTACAGACAGGTCATTTTGCGAACCTACAACGATCAGCACTTTCTTGTTTTCCATGACATTTAACGCCAAACTTACGCTTATAAAAATCTAATAAAAGACCATAAGCTTATAAGGCGCCCCCCTTTTTTTTAGTCAGTT
>JAKAFU010000050.1 GCA_021825865.1 bacterium | reverse complement strand
TAAGGAATAGACATTTTAAAAGTTATTTATCTATAGACATTTTAAAAGTTATTAACATAAAAATAAAATACCCAAAATTGACTTTTATGAATACAAGTAATAATATATATTTAGATAGTAAAAATAAACAAATTGAAGTACAAATTAAATGAGGTTAAATAAAATGAAAGCAACATTGCAGGACGATAAGGTGATTTTAGAATTTAATATAGGCAGCTACGATAAAAATACCATAGATTTTTTAACGAATATTGAGCTGTCGCAAAAAAGTAAGGCAACAGAAGAAGATATAAGTTTTTTGGCCGATGAAATAACAGAAACATGGTGGAAGGCTAACAAAAACAGGTTTATAGATGAAGCCTAAAGTAATAATAGACACAAATATATTATTTTCTGTCCTTTTAAGCAAAGAAAATAGGTATAAATTTATTTTATTTTCTAAAAATATAGAGTTTTATACTTGTAATTTTCTCTTTGTAGAAATATTTAAGCATAAAAATAAAATACAAAATATTTCTAAGTTAAACGAAGATGAGATTCTATGCCAATTAAAAACTATATTGAGTAAAATTACTTTTATTAAAGAAGAACTTATTCCTAAAGAGATATTCAATAAAGCTTATTTTTTAACAAAAGACATAGATGAAAAAGATACTCCTTTCGTAGCATTATCTATATTTTTAAATGGCTTGCTTTTAACTGGCGATAAAAAACTAAAAAATCATTTAAAACAAAAAGGATTTAACAACTTTTACGAATTGGGATAAATTTCGCAAAATTATAATGAAATTATAATAAAAGGGGATAAAAACGGCATAAAACAGATAAATTGTAAATATATGTTAAGTGTAGAAAGCAAGCTGTAATGCGGGTTTTAAGTTATATTTAAATTTCTTTCACACGGTAGAAGCCGGCGGTTCGAGACCGTCTGCGCCCACCATACAATACCGCAGTAAATAAGATACTTAAGGCAATACCTCCTATTAACATAGTCTGTTAATTACCGTATTAAGAAAGTTTTCTTGTTTTCCTGAGACCATTTAAATTGACGCAGCAGAATAGTTGTTTTATGATATATAGAACCGAGCGTGGAAGATGCAAAAGAAGCTATTGATATAGCTGAAAAAGTAAAATTATTTGTATTAAAAAAACAAAGATGAAATAGTTATATGAAATGCATCTCCGCTGTGTATAAGTATGCCTGTTTTTGGAATGTTCGCGTTTTTATCGAGGTTTTTAAATTATCATAATTAATCTATTATACCGTTACTCCTAAGATGGAAGAATCAGTTTTTGAGAACGCATCCGCTATCTTTGAAGATTCCGTTTCCACCAAAAAATACAAAGACGAGATTAAATAAAAGTAGTAAAACAATAAAAGTAATAAATAAAAGTGTAGGAATTAACCGGAGATTTATAATCTTTATGCTTGACAGTAAACGAACGTTCACTGTATAATATTTCTTTAGATTGTAAATATAAAATATAGCTAAAACTATAAACGCAGCTATACAATAATCAGAACAAAATAATGAAAAATATAAACAATATAAACAATAAAGACATTAATAATAATAAAATTAATAATAAAATATATGAAAAACTTAAATGCAGGGCAGAGCTTTTATTAACTTTTTTAAATGAACATAAAAGAATGCCTTCTTATTCTGAAATGATGCCGCTTTTCTCTCTTAAATCAAAAAACGCAGTGTTTAAAATCGTCAATAATCTTCAGAAAGAAGGGTTTATCATAAAAGACGATAAAGGCCGCATTGTTTTTAATTCCGATTTTTTTTCTCCGGCCTTTTCCATAAAACTTTTAGGAAGAATAGAAGCCGGTTTTCCGAGTCCGGCCGAAGAAGAGCTTTTAGATATGATTTCTATAGATAAATTATTAATTAAAAATCCGGTTTCTTCTTTTCTTTTAAAAGTAACAGGGGATTCTATGACGGAAGCGGGTATAATGCCCGGCGATTATGTAGTAGTGGATAAATCAGGAACCGCAGCGGAAGGAGACATAGTCATAGCCCAGGTGGATAACGCATGGACTATGAAATATCTCGCAAAAGAAAACGGCTCTTATATTCTTCTGCCCGCAAATTCCAGATATAAAGCGATAAAACCTAAAAACGAGCTTGTTGTAGCAGGTGTGGTAACAGGGGTTGTAAGACAATATAAATAAAATTCAATATTGCAAAAATGCAGAAATGAAAATTTCAGAGTATGTTGTAAGACAATATAATAAATCCAATAACAATTAACAACTAAAGATATATGCAAGTTTTATCCGTTCATTCATGGCCTCAGGCGATAGCCCATTTGGACGCCGACGCTTTCTTCGTATCGTGCGAACAGGCATCCAGACCTGCGCTTAGAGGCAAATGCGTAGCCGTGGGGAAAGAGCGCGGCATAGTAATAGCTTTAAGCTATGAAGCCAAAGCTAAAGGCGTTAAAAGAGGCATGTTCGTATCCGAAGCGAAAAGAATATATCCCGGTATAATAATACTTGATTCCAATCACGAAACTTACGGTCTTTTTTCCGTCCGTATGTTTGAGATACTGAAGAGATTTTCTCCTAAGATAGAAGAATATTCGGTAGATGAAGCCTTTATAGATTTAACCGGACTTAGAAGGCTGTATGCGTGCTCTTACAGAGAGCTCGCCTTAAAAATTCAGGATACAATAGAAAAAGAGCTTTCAATAAGCGTATCTATAGGCATAAGCATAACTAAAGTTCTTGCAAAGATAGCGTCTAAATATAAAAAGCCGCACGGCATTACGGCAATACCCGGCAACGAAATACATTTATATTTAAGCAATATATTAATAGAAGACGTATGGGGAATAGGACCAAACACGGCGTCTCTTCTCAAAAAATTCAATATTAACACAGCTCTTGATTTTGCCCTTAAAAATGAAAACTTCGTTAAAAAATATCTTTCTAAACCATATATCCAGATATATAACGAATTAAAAGGGGAACCTTCTATAGATTTTGTTGAAAAAATATCCCCTAAATCGATATCTAAAGCAAAAAGCTTTTATCCGCCGTCTAACGAAGAGAGTTTTATATTCTCCGAACTCCTTAAAAATCTTAAGCTTTCATGCGCAAAAGCCAGAAGATTTAATCTTGCAGCATCAAAACTTTCAATATTTTTAAAAACTTCCGATTTTCAAATGCTTAGCGTAGAAGCTAAACTTTCTTCTCCTAGCGCTATGCCTCTAATGCTCACGGAAAGTCTCAGAGAAGTTTTTTTTAAGATATATAAACCCGAATATTCATATAGACAGACTGCTGTTGTTTTATCCGGCCTGACTGAAAAGATTCAGTATTCGCTTTTTGACGATAGAGCTAAAATAGAAAAGATTGTAAGCGTTTATAATGCTATGGACGATATAAACAGACGTTTTGGCAGAAATTCCGTGCATCTCGGCGCAAGTTCCGATTCTTATGTACATAAAGAACGGACGCCGAATCTGCCTTTATTAAATATAAAAGTATGAGAAAATATAATAAACAGATATAATAAACAGGTACGATAAAAAGATACAATAAACAAATATAATAAACAGATACGATAAAATTTAAAAAAACCAATCCGCGTAAAATATTTAATAAAGATATTCAGGTATATTACGCCGATGTCAAAGAAAAACATAGAATTATTTCAGAACTTGGAATAAAATATTATATAGACGATTATAACGCAGTAATTCATTATTGATTCATCATATAGAGGCAAATTGCTCTGACTGCAAAGCATACCGGCTTAATAGAGGATATAAGTATAAGACATTGCCGGAGCCTATTAATAAGATAAATAGTTTAACGGAGTTTTTTAATCATGCTAAATAAAATATTTAATATTGTAAATCGGTTTATTTACTATTCTAATCATCCTACTCCTCCGGAGATAGCCGTAGCTATTATAACAGGACTTACAATAGGGGTTATGTTCGGGTTTTGGTTAGATAAAAATGATTTAGCAGATTGGGATAAAATTAAAGAAAGACTTAAAAAAAATAAAAAAACATCATGGATATTCAAAAAGTGATAGAAAAATACGATAGGCAGGATTTAAGACGGCAAAAGGCTAAATCTCTTAAAAAAGATTTAATGCTTATGAGCCGCCATAGGCGACTATAAACCGTTGCCGCATTTTAATATTTCCAAGAAACGAAAACTCAACGGAGCTCAAAAATTAAATAATTCTGTTAGAATAATTAAAAAATAAATGACAGACACACAACAATAAACTATAATTAATAAAACAAGAGCTTAATAACAAGTATTTATTAAACAAGTATCTATTAAACTTTATTGTATATGATTCTATACCTTACAGTTTTTATTATAACATTAAATACGATATGTACTAAGTTTAATATTAATTAAATATTAATTAAGCATAATATTAAAAATATTTAGGGGGAAACAATGTGCAAATCGCCAAAAAAGTCGGCAAATTCAAAAATTTACAATTTTTTTGATAATTTTATACATACCAGACTTAAATATATTTTAAAAATTTGGTTGCTCCATTTTATCTATTTTGTACCTTTTACAATAATGCTTATCTTTTCTTTCTTTAATTACAATATACTTTGTGCTTATGCCGGCACAAATAATAACAGCTTAAACAATAATATCTATTATCATGGAAATTTTACTAGCTATAAATATAACAGCAAATATAACAGCAGCAGCTATCGTTATAATATTATCAAAACTTCGGATGGAATCAATAAAAATGCAAAAATTAAAGAAAATAATTTGGCAGCGCCGCCCATAAAAACAAAAGAAATCCTGAAAATTAAAAATGTAAAGGAAACCAAAAATACCTATCAAATTATAAACAAACTTAATTCAAAAACTCTTTTAAAAAAAGCAAAGTCAGAACTGTATGATAAACCAAATAAAGCAATATCGGATTTACGTCTTGTGTTAAAAAGAGACCGTGACAATTACGAAGCATATAACTATCTTGGTTTAGCATATAATAATATAAATAAATCAAAAAAAGCTGTAATAGAAATTAAGAAAGCAATAAAAATTAGTCCTAAAAATTCTGTTTTATATTCAAATTTAGCTACAGTTTACTACAAAAATAATAAATATAAAGATGCCTTTAAGTATTTTGCTAAAGCTTCCAAATATAATCCCAAAAATTTCGTTTATTATAACGATATGGGTTTTGTGGATAACAAAATGGGAAAATATCATACAGCTATAGCACATCTCAATAAAGCAATAAAAATTAACCCGTTTTATCTTACGGCATACACCAATATGGCTTCAATATTTAGAAAATTAGGCGAAAATAAAAGAGCATCAATAAATTTCAATAAAGCGGGGATAATTTATTTTCGTTCAGGAAACTATCCAGGAGCTATAAACGAGTTTAAAACCTCGATAAGATTAAACTCCCGCTATGCGCCTGCCTATGAAAACTTGGGTAATTCATATGTCAGATATGGCAAAACCGCAAAAGCATCTTCGTCCTATGATAAAGCAGGCAATATGTTTTTTAGCATGGAACATTATAATAAAGCTATTAATTTTTACAAACTTGCATCAAAATATGCACCAAATAATGCTTCTATATATCATCAGCTTTCTACGTCATATATCAAAATAGGAAATATACAGATGGGAGCACATTATCTTAGGAAAATGATTAGAGTAGGAGGGGTAGGCGCTTTGATGGGAGGAGGTCTGTAGTTGTGGCAGTTAGTTAAATTTGGCAGGATGGACAAAAAAACGAAATGAAATATAAAATATAAAAGCGGGGTATGTTCGTGGATAGATTAGAGCACGGGCTATAGCATAATGAACCTATAAATTAAGGCAGCTTTTTAAAAATTAAACTTACGCATTACAATAATTCTAAAAATCTGTTAAAATTTGTTATTATTAACTAATATAAAAAGTGAAAAATAATAAAAAGATTAAAAAATTAGCAAATAGCAAAGGAGAACAGAATAATGACGGCATTACATGAACAAATAAAATCAGATTTTTTAAACGCCAGAAAAAATAACGATAGTACAAAAAAGAATATACTTACCATGATTCTCAGCGATGCGTTGAAACTCACAAAAGAGAAAAATCACAGCAACGCAGTAAGCGACGACGACATGATTAAAATAATAAAATCATGGGTCAAAAAAACGGAACAGTCTATCGAAATATTGACAGCCAATAACAAAGATATATCGGAGCCCTCCAAAGAAAAAGAGATACTTTTATCGTATATCCCGACAACATGGTCTAATGAAGAAACTAAATCGCACATCGAACGTATTTCTAAAGAAAAAAACAGCAAAGAAATAAGCGTTATAATGAAAGAGCTGAAAGCTAATTACAACGGTTTATACGACAATAAAACTGCGTCCGAACTTATAAAAAGCTTATAACTCTTAATCGTGATATTAGCTGTAACGGTGAACGATAGGCGGTAAATGATAAATATAAATATTAGTTAGTGCAGAAAAGAGACCGTTCAACATATTTGATGACGGCAAATCATATTTTATTTATATTTATAGGTTAATAGATAGAATATGCCTGATGCTATTTATGGGAAAAATTCGTTTAATATTCTGATATTTATAAAAAAAATTTGTTTAATATTTTATAGTATATTTATTTTGATGTGATATGTTTTGTTTTGTGCATAGGCAAACTTATTTAAACTAATTAATATTTAATGATATAATCGTAATCAAGCAGTTTTCTTGCTATCAGAGTGTTGTTTAAAAATATAAATTTATTATAAAAAGGATTCTCGTCTTTAAAATTGTAAAAATACCTTACTGATTCAATCATATTAAGCATTTGAATGTTTTTTAATATTGAGGGCTCCATGAGGGTATTTAATTTATTATCTAATAAAAAAATATCTACCGTATCATCCAGCAGAGTCAGCCCTGCAGCTACTCTTAACGCTTCTGCCTGTCTGTTTGAAATTATAACGGCAATTTTTTTCATTTGATAATGTTAAAAAAACAAAAAATAGCTAAAAATCAGGATTTCTTAATGATTTTATTTTTATCGGTGACGTAAACAAGCTTTGGCGTAAATTCAGAAATCTCTTCATCGTTATATAAAGCAAATGTAGCAATGATAATTAGATCGTTAATCTGTACAAGTCTCGACGCAGCCCCGTTAACTATAATATCACCTGAATTTTCCGGAGCCACAATAGCATATGTATCAAATCTGCTTCCGTTGTTGACATCCCAGATGCTTACTTTTTCATACGGCAGTATATGAGCTTCGTCCATTAATCCTTTGTCTATTGAAATTGAACCTTCATATTCAAGATTAGCATCGGTAATTCTGACTCTGTGAATTTTTGATTTTAAAAGAAATCTCTGCATTTATATATTATTTTGCGTATATATTATATTGTGTGGAGCTGTGATATTTTTAATTATTTATTGTTAATAATTTTTATATTAATAAGATTTATATTATATTTAATATGATATTTACATTTAAGTAAGAATATGAATAATATCTAAAACTTTCTGAATATAATAAAATTTTTTTTAAGCGCTTCCTCGTCCTCGGCATAAGTATTATTAGGTCCGTAATAACTAAAAGAATTCTTAAACTTATTCTTAAAATATTTAAATATAAGATACAATAAAAAATAATTTAAAAACGGTATCAAAAATAATACAGCCAAAGCATCCGTCAGGAAACCGGGCATTAAAAATAACAGTCCGGCTATAAAAAAAGATGCTGTTTTTAATAAATTTTTTGACGGAGACTTACCGTTGCTGAAATCTATTAATGAGTTCTGAAATGAATTGCTTTTTATTTTTTTAGATATTATATAGCCTATAATGCTAAATCCTATCAAAAGCAAAAAAGCGTAAAAAAATCCTATTCTGAACGCAACTTCAACAAAGATATATACTTCAACAAATATATAAATTAGGGCTATAAAAAAAAACTTTGCAATAATTCCCATGATTATTAATTGTATATTTTTTTTGTTATTAAGTCAAATTTTAGAAGCTGTTTTTATGTATATATGCGAAACTAACGTGCTGCAGTTCATTATTTATAAGCTGCGTCATTCGCAAGATTAATCAAAATTTTGTTATTTACAAAATATAATAATTATGTAATATATAATAATGTATAATTAATATGTAATATTCAATAACTTTATTAAATTATATGCGGCAATGTGTATAAAAAACATGATATATCTAATAAATTCACATTATTAAGAACTTTTATGTTATTCGGAGGTGTATCTGTGATATATAAAAATCATAATATATATAATAAATTCATATACATAAAAAATCATAACCTTTACAAATGATTAATATTTATTTCATATAATAATTCTTAAGCTCTAATCAAATACAAATGATTAATATTTATTCTATACAATAATTCTTAAGATTTAACCAAAAGGAGAAATTAAATTATGTTTTTTAAGAATTTGTCTTTAAAAGCAAAGTTCACTTTTATAATGGTGATAGTCGGGTTTGCAGCTAACGTAACAGTGGCGGTGGGCGCTTTTTATTTTATACAGCATTTTAAGGAAAAAACATTAATGCATGAAGCAAAAATGATATTATACTCAGAAAAGGCATCAAGGGATTATACTTCTCAGACTCTGAGACCGGCAGTGCTGAAAGCAACGCCTAGATTTGTCATGCAGGCTGAGTCTGCCACATTTGTAGCTTTAGGTATAGCTAAAATATTAAATAAATTTATGCCTGATTATGTTTACTCCGAACCTACATTAAATCCTTTGAATTTGAAAAATAAAGCAGATAGATTTCAGTCGGAGATTATACAGAAGTTCAAGACAGACCCGTCTATTAAATCTATAAACGGTTTTCATAATTTTAAAGGTCATTCTTATTTTTATGTCATGGAACCTGTGGTTGTAAGGTCAGGCTGCATGCTGTGCCACGGCAATCCGCAGGATGCTCCTAAAGCTATTGTTGCTAAATACGGCAGTACGCATGGTTTTCACTGGAAAATAGGTCATATTATAGGGGCTCTAAGTGTAATTATACCGACAAGAGATATTAACAGAACTGCATTAAAAAACGCTATATTAATTGCAGTCGCAATTTTTGTATTGCCTTTTATCGCTCTTATAATAGCTTTATTTTTTATTAATAAATTTATTATTAAACCGATTCATGAAATGACTAAATTGGCAGAGGATGTTTCTACCGGAAAATCTAATGAAGATTTTAAAGTTAAAAGCAATGATGAGATAGGAGCTTTAGCAAAATCTTTCAATAGACTTAAGAAAAGTTATATAAAAGCTGTTGAAATGTTAGCCGATAAAAATAGAAAAGAATGAAACTAAAAATTGTTACTTAAATTAATTGAAAATTTTTTTATTTAAGATATAATCTAACTGTATGGCGAATATTGATTTATGGGGAATTTTTAATTGCTCATAATTATTTATAATTATTCTTAATTATTTATATCTGCATATTCTTAATTACATATTCTTAATTATTTATATCTGCATATTCTTAATTACTTGTTCTTAATTATTTATAATTATTTATTCATAGTTACTTATTCTTAATTGTCCATAGTTGGTTGTTCTTAGTTACTTTTAACTGTTTTTCATTAATTTCTTATTAATTAATAGTTAGATTG
>JAKAFU010000049.1 GCA_021825865.1 bacterium | reverse complement strand
GTAAATCGTGCGGTCATCAATTTATCTGTAAAAATTGCGCCGTTTCCATGGTATATCATAAAGGAAAAAATAATGAAAAAAGTTTTTTAAAATGTCATTACTGTAATTATACAGAGGAAGTTCCAAAGCTTTGCCCTGAATGTTTAAGCGATAATATAGAACCTTACGGCGCAGGAATACAAAAGTTAGAAGACAAAGTAAATGAATTATTCGGGAATACGGCTAAAATAGCAAGAATAGATTCCGACATAGGCAGGAATAAAAAAACTGGTATGGATATATTTAATAAAATGAATGCCGGGGAAATAGATATTTTAATCGGCACGCAGATTGTCGCAAAAGGTCATGATTTTCCAAATGTCGGTCTAGTTATAGTTATTTCGGCGGACAGCCTTTTAAATATGCCTGATTTCAGAAGCGCAGAAAAAACTTTTCAAATGTTGACGCAGGTCTCGGGAAGAGCCGGAAGGGGAGGCATGCCCGGAGATGTAATTTTTCAAACATTCAACAGCTCAAATTATGTTATTCAATATGCCTCAAAACATGATATTGAAGGATTTTTTGAAAAAGAACTGAGTTTAAGAAGGGAATACTCATATCCTCCTTACTCCAAAATTATAGCCTTAAGATTAATAGATAAAGATTTTGATAAATTACAGGAAAGGGCATTTTTTTTAAAAAAAATAATCACTAAAACAATTGCAATAAATAGTGAATTTAAAAAAATTTCTGTCCTGGGTCCCTCGCCGTGTCCTATTCCAAAACTAAATAATTATTACAGGTTTCAAATAATTATAAAGTCGCCTCTTGTACCGGGAGAAAAAAATATTTCATATATGCATAACCTCGTAACTATTATTAAAAATGAACATGAGTTAAATAAATTATTCGCAGCCAGAAAAATAGTTATAGATGTTGACCCTGATATTCTTATATGATAGTATATATAGCTTAGCAAATTATCTTGAGCAATATATTATGTAATATTTAGAGGTGATTATGAATAAAGTGGAATTTATAGAATTATTTGCGGAACAAAACAAAATTTCAGTTAAATTAGCAGAAGCAATAGTAAATTCTATATTAGAAACTATGGTAGAAGCTCTTGCTCAACATATAAGAATAGAAATAAGAGGTTTTGGAAGTTTTAAAATAAAAGAATACAAATCGTATGAAGGAAGAAATCCGAAAACAGGAGAAAATATTAAAGTAAAAGAAAAATTAGTTCCGTTTTTTAAAATGAGTAAAATCTGCAAAAATAACCTCATAAAAGAAAATGTTTGACATTATTGTCCGTCCCGCTTTATTTTAGCTCTCTATCAGTTTATTTGCATTTGCATTTTATGTTTATAATTTATATATCTATTTATTAAGTTATTATTTATTTATTTAATGTATTGAGCAATATTATGAAATTTATCGATGTTACGAAAGATATCAGTTTTTACGTTAAAACTTACGGATGTCAGATGAATTTTCATGATTCCGAATTGCTTGAAGACGGGCTGATTTTTAAAGGATTTAAAAAGGCATCCTCGCTGAAGGATGCAAATATTATAATTTTAAATACATGCAGCGTAAGGGACAATGCAGACCATAAAATATTATCGGATATCGGACGTATAGATAAAAATAAAAAAATAATACTTGCGGGATGCTATGCTCAGCAAAAGATTAGACAAAATACAAATATAAAAAAAATAAATATAAACAAAAATAAGGCTGAAAATAATAGCGTAATAATTGCAAAAGATTCAGACAATAAAGAACTGTCTGTAAATTATTACGTGAGCCCGGAAGATATTTTATCTATCCCCGATATACTTGAAAAAGAATTTAAATCTTTATTAAAAATCGCTTCGGTTAATTCGCTTAATAGCGGCGATGATGCCGGAAACAGCATAAATATAAATAATACTAATAAGATAAATAATAATGGCAAAACTGCAGAATATATTCAAAAATTACATTACGATGATAAAATTTGGAAAGATATATTTACTAAAGAGGAAAATTATTATAAAAGATTAGAGGAATCTTTTAATCGCAGGTCTGAAAGTAAAGACTCATTGAATTGCACGCAATATTTAAAAATAACGGAGGGGTGCAATAATTTTTGCAGTTATTGTATAGTCCCGTACGTCAGAGGCGCAGAGAAATATATTCCCTTAAATATTTTGTTGGGAACTGCTGAAAAATATGCCGAAAAAAATGTTAAAGAAATTATTTTATTGGGACAGAATGTAAATTCTTATAAGTCTCCGGAAAACCGCGATTATAATTTTGCATATCTCTTAAAAAAGATTTCCGAAATTAAAAATATAAAAAAAATAAAATTTTTAACATCTCATCCTAAAGATATGAGCGATGAAGTAATAGAACTTATCGGAAGGGAAAATAAAATATCTAAGAGTTTGCATCTGCCTGTTCAATCAGGTTCTGATAGAATATTAAAACTAATGAACAGGGGCTATGACAGAAACCATTATTCAGACCTTATAAAAAAAATAAAATCGAATTGTCCTGATATATTATTATCAACGGATATAATTGTCGGCTTTCCGGGAGAAACAAACGAGGATTTTGAATTAACTTTATCATTAATAAAAGAAACAGGATTCGAGTTTATTTACGGTTTTCAATATTCACCGAGACCTTTTACCTCAGCTATAAATTATAAAGACGATGTATCTTTAAAAATAAAGAAGGAAAGATTAAACAGATTATTTGAACTGCAAAAAAATATTTTTGCTTTATCTTTAAATAAATTGATAGGAAATTATTATGATGTTATAATAGAAAAAATATCTGAATACGATGATTATAATTCGGAAATAATTAATAAAGGTATATTATATAGAGCCATTACTTCTAATGAAAGAGCTGTATATCTAAAAAATTTTAATATAAAACAAATGTCTGAATTTTTATTGAATTCAACTTTAGAAATGTCCGAAAGCAATTCAGTTACGGCAAAGGTCAAAATAACCGAAGTTGTAAGTAATAAATTATACGGAGAAGTCATTTTTTAATTAATAAAATTTTAACGGACACGGCAAAGCAATACCGTAATTGGCACTTTTTTGTTATTAAAATTTAATAAAATTGGTATAAATAAAAAATTACGCGCGCATACGCGTAATATACTATAATATATTCAATGTATTATACTTAATATACTTCTATTATATTTAATATACGGAGAAATTTTTGATATCAGATTTTCACACACACACACTATTTTCGGACGGCGAACTGGTACCTTCCGAATTGATTAGAAGGGCGGTTTATTCCGGTATAAAAACTCTTGCAATTACCGACCATGCCGATTTTTCAAATATTGAATATATATTATCCGGTATTATTGCAATAAGTAATAAAATTAATGCCGAAAATATTAAAAACAATAACACATTCAGGGTCTTGCCAGGTGTTGAGATAACCCATGTGCCGCCTTCGTTAATAGGCGAAGCGGTAAATTTAGCAAGAAAATCCGGCGCCAAAATAGTTGTAGTTCACGGAGAAACACTGAGCGAACCGGTCGAAAAAGGGACTAATTTAGCTGCATTAAATGAGGATATTGATATTCTTGCTCATCCGGGGCTTTTGACCGAAGAAGAAGCTAAATTGGCGAAAAATAAAAATATTTATCTTGAGTTGACCTACAGGAAAGGGCACTGTTTATCCAATGGTATCGTTTTTCAAATTGCAAAACGCGCAGGGGCAAAATTAATAATTTCAAGCGACGCACATTCACCTGACGATATTTTAACAGAAAATATTTACGACAGTATTGCTTTCGGCGCAGGACTTAATGTTTCCGAATTAAAAGAAATAAAAAAAAATGCCGAGGAGCTGTCGCAAAAATATAAATCTTAAAAAAATTATACTCTAATATGAAAAATTTAATTTAAAAAAATAAAATAGAGATTGAAATATAAATATATTAATAATGACAATAAATTAATAAAAATAAAATACAAATTAAAATATAAAATAAATAAATCCATAAGGACAATAAATTAATTAGGATAATAAACTAATAAGGACAATTAACATGGCGATTGACGTAGAAGAATTTTTCAAGAAGAACAAAAAATTAATTATTTTTTGCTGTCTAGGTATTATAATTATAGCAGGCGGCATAATCGGATATAAATATTATAACGGTTATAGGGAAAGTAAGGCTTATGCCGCATTAGGAAAGGGGGTCAGATTATATCTTTCCGTAGGAGATTCAAAAACAGGCAATCTCAAAAATGTCAAAAAATCTATTATTGAGCTGCGCCTGCTAAAAACAAAATATAGCGGAACTAAAGCTGAAATGATTGCGAATTTTTATTTAGGTTCCGACTATCTCTTGTTGAGAAAATATAAAAAAGCAATTATATATTTTAAAAAATATACTGCACATGAACCTGTTCCGCATAAAAATAATATAAGCTATTTAGCTTACAGTAATATGGTGACGGCTGAATTAAATCAGAAAAATAACTTAAAAGCCGTTAATTATTTAAAGAAAATGGCTAAAATAAACGATGTAAAACTCAAAGAATATGCAATGCTGGAAGAAGCTTCAATTTATACAACAATGGGCAAACCAGAACAGGCTGTCGCCGTTTATAAAAAAATGCTTGAAAACGATGCCATGACGAAAAGCCGCGGTCATATTGAGAATCTTATTCAGCTTAATTCTAAGCGATAATATAAAAATGGATTATCCTTTAAATGTAGCCTTTATATGGCATTTTCATCAGCCGTATTATAAAGATAATTACACGAACGAATATCTTATGCCGTGGACAAGGCTGCACGGTACAAAAGATTATCTTTATATGGCGCAGCTTGTAAAGAATTTTCCAGACATTAAATGTACATTCAATTATTCTCCTTCTTTATTAACACAGCTTAAAGATTATTCCGACAACTTTGAAAACGCTTCGCTGGATATATTTTTAAGAATATCAAAGACTAAAGCTGCCGAATTATCGGCTGAAGATAAGATATTTATAATAAATAAATTTTTTTCCGCCTGCAGAAGCAGCGATAACTTTATAAAAAAGAGTAAGCATTTTTATGAGTTATCATTGCTCCTTTCAAACCAAAATCCAGATTTAATTCAAGATACAGACAGAATAAATTTATTCAGTGAACAGGATTATACCGATATTATAGTTTTATTCAACCTTTTATGGATAGACCCTTTATCAATATTAAACGATAAATTTTTAAACGGACTTAAGACAAAGGATTATAATTTTACCGAAGAAGAAAAGGGAAAGTTAATAAATATTAAGATACCGGAAATTTTAAAAAAGTTTATTCCTGCTATTCAAGAATTAATTAACAATAAACAGATTGAATTATCCGGCAGTCCGTTTTATCACCCTATACTTCCGCTATTATGCGATACAGGCATAGCAACTTTCAGTAATCCTAACATTTCATTGCCTAAAAATGTTTTCAGGCATTCTGAAGATGCCGAAATTCAAATAAAAAAAAGCATAGAATATTTTAACGATGAATTAAATTATAACTTAAAGGGAATGTGGCCTTCAGAAGGCAGCGTGAGCGAAAATGCGGTCAATCTTATGATAGACAATAAATTAAAATGGATTGCTACAGATGAAGATATTCTTGCAAATTCTATAGGTATTAATTTAAACAATATTCAAAACAGAAAATTTCTATATAGACCTTACATTATAAAAAGGAACGGAGGATTTTTATATATCTTTTTCAGAGATAGGTCAATATCCGATCTTGTAGGATTCAAATATGCTAATTATGACCCTAAACAAGCGGCTGCAGAATTAATAAATTACATTAAAAATATACATGTAACTATTCAAGATATAAATGAAAAAGGATATGGAATAGTGTCTATAATCCTAGATGGAGAAAACGCCTGGGAATATTACCGCAATAATGCATTGGATTTTTTTAATTATCTATATGAAGGTCTTTCAAAAGAAAAATCTATAAAAACGGTAACAATAAGCGAATATTTGGAAAGCATTGAAAATGAATCAGGCAGCGAAATAAACGATAAAAATTTCAATAAAAGTAGTAATAACAGTGATACTGGCAATAATAACAATGAAACTAGCAATAACAACAATGAAACTGCCGTTAAAAAAATTGCCAAAAACATTAATACAAACACTAATAATAATGTAAAAATCAACGGCAATAATAATAGTTATAGTGCTGAAGATATAGAAGACATTAAATGGAATAGCGCAAACGATTATGATTTTAATAAGTTGTATAATATTCCGCTAATATACCCAGGCTCATGGATAGATCATAATTTTAATATATGGATAGGCGATGACGAGGATAACAAATCATGGGATTTGCTTTCAAAAACTAGAGACTGGCTTGTTAACCTGAAAGATACGGCTATAAAAGAAAATGATTTTAAAAAAGCTTGGGAACAGATATATGTTGCAGAAGGGAGCGATTACAATTGGTGGTACGGAGACGACAGAACGTCCGGCATTGACGATGAATACGACGCTTTATACAGAACTCATCTGTCTAATATTTACAGAATTTTAGACAAACCTATTCCCGATGAATATTTTATACCTATATTTAAAGGAAAACAGGAAGTTAAACCTAGTATACAAATGGTATGTTTTATAAATCCTACAATTAACGGCTATATAGACAATTATTTTGAATGGCTCGGCAGCGCTGTTTATTTTCCGGCTCTTACATCAGGAAAGGCAATGGCGCACTCAAACCGTTATATTAGAAGCATAAGATGCGGATTTAATAAATCTAATATGTTTTTCAGGATAGATTTTTTTAAGAAGCATATAGAAAATTTAAAAGATAAGGAATTTATAATCAATTTTTTAAAACCGAATAATTTTAAAATAATAAACGAATTCAAGTCTGGCAATAACTCTATCAACGTTAGCAGCAACGATTTAAACAATTTAAACAACAACAATAACAATATCAACAACGGCGCATATGCCGCCAATAGCACCGGCAAGAATAATAGTACCGGCGACGGTGCAGATAATGATGATAATGATAACGGCAACAATGGCATAATTTCTGTAAATTCATATATGATTGATAATTTTGGAAATAAACATGATATCCAGGGGAGTTTTGCCAATGTTTTAGAATTATCAGTACCTTTATCATATTTAAATATTAATGCCGATGAAAATATACAATTTTACGCAAATCTTTCTTTTCAGAATAATTCACTATACGAAATAGAACGCATTCCCGTAGCAGGGTATTTTGATGAGTCAATTCCTAATAAAAATTATGAAATAATAAATTGGATTGTATAGTCTTTTTAATTATTTTTATATTAATTTTAATATAAAAATAATAATTTAATATAAATATAATAAATGATACTTTCAATTAGATATTTTTATATATTTTATACGCATTGAAAATGTTTTTTATTATCGTATAATATAATTATGAAAGAAAAGTTGTATAAAATTAAAAATTTGCCTCGTGAAATCAATAGAACTCATTTCTGGAGTTACGACAAAGAAAAAACGAAATTGCCTGCATCTGTTATAATTGAGCTGGTTCTAAAATACGGCACGCTTGAAGAAATATTTACGCTTTTTAATCTTATAGATGCCGACGAATTTATGAATATTTATCGGAACACTGTAAGGCCAGTATTTGAAGGTAAAGGCAGCGCCTTAATTTGCAATTCGCTGTCTAAAGAAGAACAAAAAATATACAAACAAAAAAATTTAAGCAGAAGTCCTGGACTTTTAAAACTTTTTGACCTTATTTTACCTACTATGTACAAAATCAAGACCCAGAAAAAATAATTAATTTTATAATTCATTAATTATCATTAATAAATTTATGCAGACTTATGTGGTTAAAAGAAACAGAAAAATTACTCTTAGAACTTTCTGGATATAAAGAGATTGAAGGATTTATTTTTACCGGTGGTTCTGCATTATCCTACTATTTAAAGCACAGATTTTCCGAAGACCTTGATTTTTTTTATTCTGCATCATCTAATATGTTAGACAAAAAAAATATAAGAAAACTAATAGATAAATTAAATAAAATATAACAAATAAGTAGAATAATAAAATTAAGAAGATTAGATAGATAATTAATATGTCCCATAATGAACATTATGTAAACTTACTAAATTTTATTTATTATAAATTTCTTTTCGATGACCTACTTCGCCTGCTATATCTCTCCACGGAATATGGTATATTCTTGAATCATTGCGGAATATTCTAATATGTCTTTTATCAAAAAATCTTTAGACCTTTTCATAGATAAACAGCCTCATTCAATATATTTTCTCTAAGTTCTATTCTTATATCTTTTTTATGTATAACATCCACTTTCATATGCAATAAATCTGAAATATAATTTCTTAAACTTGAGACATCTAAAAGGCTTATTATGCTTTTAGGATAATACTCCACTAATATATCTATATCGCTGTTCTCATTTTGTTCGCCTCTGACATAAGAACCGAATACGCCGATTTCTGAAACATGATATTTTTCCGCAAGTTCTTTTTTATGATTTTCAAGAATATTTTCTATTTCATTTAATGTTTTCATAACGGAACTCCTTTGTATGTATTATAGCATATATCTTATGTCCAGTCTCAATTATCAATCCCTTTTAAATCAGGGAAATATTCAAATTGAAATTATTTAGGAGATTTTTATGAATAAAAAAGAATGTCTCAATCCCTTTTAAATCAGGGAAATATTCAAATAAAAGTATGGAGAAAAGCCAAAGAAAAAGCGGCTTAATCGTCTCAATCCCTTTTAAATCAGGGAAATATTCAAATATAAAGCAATTTATCGCTTAGATGAGGAGGATCATATGTCTCAATCCCTTTTAAATCAGGGAAATATTCAAATATTTATATAAACGGAAAACATAGAATAGATAGTATGTTGTCTCAATCCCTTTTAAATCAGGGAAATATTCAAATCAAATATAAATTTATAAAAGATTTATATTATCCCCCGAAAGTCTCAATCCCTTTTAAATCAGGGAAATATTCAAATGAGTGATAAAATAAAACCATCGCCTGCCGCTGCTCAAGAGTCTCAATCCCTTTTAAATCAGGGAAATATTCAAATATAACGAAATTATTCATTAACCAATTGCTGGAAATTTCTGTCTCAATCCCTTTTAAATCAGGGAAATATTCAAATGAAAAAAATGATTGAAATTAAAGAAATCTCCTCTGAAGAAGAGTCTCAATCCCTTTTAAATCAGGGAAATATTCAAATTGTCGTATGCAATATATAAAGGAATAGTGATATTCTAGTCTCAATCCCTTTTAAATCAGGGAAATATTCAAATTTTAATATTATTTAACTAGTTTAGAAATTTTAAAAGCGTCTCAATCCCTTTTAAATCAGGGAAATATTCAAATAATTAATATAATCACTGTTTTATATTAATAATATATATTGTCTCAATCCCTTTTAAATCAGGGAAATATTCAAATTTTTTAAAAAAGAAATTTATTCAAAAATTAACAATTAGTCTCAATCCCTTTTAAATCAGGGAAATATTCAAATAGATTATCATGCCAATTTGGAGGTAGATATCTGCTTTGGAGTCTCAATCCCTTTTAAATCAGGGAAATATTCAAATAGAATTAAAATGGAAATTAAAGAAATTTCAGAAGAAGGTCTCAATCCCTTTTAAATCAGGGAAATATTCAAATTTCATTAACCAATTGCTGGAAATTTATTCTTATAAATTTGTCTCAATCCCTTTTAAATCAGGGAAATATTCAAATCAGTTATGTTGATTTCTCCGCTTTAAAAGAAAAAAGTCT
>JAKAFU010000014.1 GCA_021825865.1 bacterium | reverse complement strand
TTATGTTTTATTTAATTTTTTTATATATATTTTATATATTTAACAATTATTTATAATTGTTTATTCGGAGGTTTTTGAATTTATATGAAATTAGGCGTTAACATTGACCACATTGCGACCCTCAGAAATGCGCGCGCAGGGGATTTTCCGTCGCCTCTTTATGCTGCTTTTACTGTTTTAGAAGCCGGCGCTTTTAATGTAACTTGTCATCTAAGGGAAGACAGGCGGCATATAAAAGAAAGCGATATAAGATTAATTTCTGAACAGACGAAAAGATTAAATTTGGAAATGGCTGCAAACGATGAAATAATTTCCATAGCGCTTGATGTAATTCCAAGGTCGATTACGCTTGTTCCTGAAAAAAGACAGGAACTGACCACGGAGGGCGGTCTTAATGTCGCTCTCGATATTGAAAAGTACAAAATAATTAATAATAAATTCAGGTCTAAGGATATAAACGTATCGGCATTCATCGAACCGGAAGAAATTCAAATTGAAGCTGCAACAAAAGCCGATTTTAATTTTATTGAGATTCATACCGGAAAATATGCGCAATATCTTGACCCTTATAAACGGCAGGAAGAACTGGCGAAAATTAAAAAAGCGGCAGAGTTTGCTTTGAGCGCAGGGCTTAGCGTAAATGCGGGACATGGATTAAATTATGAAAATGCCGGAGATATAGCCGAAATAGAAGGAATATATGAACTCAATATAGGCTATTCTATCGTAGCGCACGCTATATTTGCAGGCCTTAATAACGCCGTCAAGGAAATGCTTGAAATCCTTAAAGCAGCTGAATTAACAAAACATTGCGGATAATAAAAACAATTAAAGGATTTTATAGGTGATTAGCGGGATAGGTATTGACATCGTAGGCATAGAAAGAATTAAATATCTGGTAGAAAATTACGGCGATAGATTTTTAAATAGGGTATTTTCGTCAACTGAATTAAATAATATTTATAAAATTAAGAATAAAAGTAATATTGAGCAAAAAATAGCCGGTTTTTTTGCAGCTAAAGAAGCTTTTTTAAAATCTTTGCATATAGGACTTTTTTCTATTCCGTTAACTTGTATAAAAATATCTAATAAGCAAAGCGGAGCTCCTTTTTTGTTCGTAGATG
Organism: bacterium; assembly: GCA_021825865.1. Lineage (GTDB taxonomy): Bacteria > SZUA-79 > SZUA-79 > Acidulodesulfobacterales > Acidulodesulfobacteraceae > Acididesulfobacter. Next base: position 41,130 of record JAKAFU010000014.1, on the reverse strand, counting down.
ATAAAGTAAAAAAATTTATCTCAGATACTTATAATATTGAAATAGGCACGATAAATTTATCTATTTCTCATGATAACGGTTTAGCTATAGCTATTGTAATAATTGAAAATATATAATTTATACAATAAATTTAATTTTATTATAATGAAATCATACTATTCAGAAAATTTAAAGCAGATAGATTCTAAAACATATTCAGATTTCGGATATTCTGAAGCAGTTTTAATGGAAAATGCAGGTTCGGGCTGTTTTAGAAAATTTGTTAAAGTTTACCCTAATAACAAAAACGTATTAAATAAAGATTGCGTAATCTCCGTCATCTGCGGAAAAGGTAATAACGGAGGGGACGGTTTTGTGTTCTCGCGATATTTATTTAATGCGGGATATAGCGTAAGAGTAATTATACTTGCCGAGCCGAGTAATTACACCGGTATTGCCAAATTAAATCTTGAAATATTAATAAAATTAAATGTTGAAATAATTCAAGTAGTCAATGAAAATAATATAAATATGTTATCGGAATTATTAAACAATACAGATATACTTATCGATGCTATTTTTGGAATAGGCATAAATAGGGATGTTACCGGTTTTTATGAAAATGTGATAGAAATCATAGAAAGCAAAAACAATTTTGATGTTATATGCTTAGATAATCCCAGCGGTTTTAATACCGATAGCGGTTGTTATATGGGGGCAGGCATAAAAAATAATATTAAAAAAATATTTACTTTCGGAGGTTTAAAAACAGGATTTTATCTGAATGAAGGCGAAAAATTAAATTTACCTGATAAAACGATACTGATAGATATAAATCATCCGCGCGCGCTATTAGACAGCTGCCATGCCGATATCGAAATTTTGGAAGAAAAAAAGATTGCTTCTTATTTGCCGGAAAGAATGCCTTCTAATACAAAATTTGACTATGGTCATGTGCTAATTATAGCCGGCAGTCCGGGAAAAACCGGAGCTGCCTACATGTCCTCTTTGGCGGCATTTAAAGCGGGTGCAGGTCTTGTAACTTTAGCAGTGCCTTACGAGCTTAATCATATTTTAGAAATTAAAACATCCGAAATAATGACCTATCCGGTGATTAACGACGGTTCAGGCTGTTTTAATATTAACGGAGCCGGTGATATTTCAAAAAACCTGTTAAAAAACAAAACTGCGGTTGTCATAGGTCCTGGAATCGGATTAAAAAAAGAGACGGCTGATTTTTTATATAATATTCTCGAATTAATCGAAGTCCCTATTGTTATAGATGCCGACGGATTAAATTTAATTTCCGAAGATATGAATATTCTTAAAAAATTAACACAGAAAAATAAAAATATCGTATTGACGCCTCATTATAAAGAAATGGAAAGACTTACTAAAATAGACAGAAAAATAATAGAAAAAGAACCCGTAAAAATCGGAGAAGAATTTGTCGGAGAATACGGAGTGCATTTATTGTTAAAAGGGGCAAGCATGTTTGCGTTCAGCAATAATTTAAAAGATAAAGCAATTCAGTATAAACACAGTCCGCTGCTTGCAAGCGGCGGCAGCGGAGACGTTTTAAGCGGTTTAATAGGTTCTTTTATAGCTCAGGGTCTTGATTTATATAAATCAATCTGTTTATCCTCATATTTGTTGGTATATTCTGCAAATAATCTTCGGAAGCAATACGGCGAATCAGGCGCCGGCGCAGTTAAAATAGCTTTAAATATACCGAATGCCGTGAGATTATTAAGAAATAATAATACTGAAAATTATAGAAAATAAACGAGCAAATAAAAATAAAAAGATACTTGAATGAATCAATATAATAACAAATATGATGTTAAGTTAAATAAAATGAATAAAAATATTATAATATAAATTTAATCAACAATTCCTGGAGCGAAATTATTATGATTACCGCCAAAGATATAATGAGCACAGATTTAATAACAGTGAAGAAAGATACCGATATAAAAACTTTATCTAACCTATTTATAGACAAAAAAATTAATTCGGTGCCGGTAGTAGACGATGAAGGCAAACTGATAGGCATAGTATCGGAAACAGATCTTGTATATCAGGATGCAAGTCTTCATATACCCACTGTTTTCAGTATATTTGACAGTATTTTTTATCTTCAGAGTTCTAAACATTTTAAAGAAGATTTAAATAAAATAACGGGTTCAAAAGTCAAAGACATTATGACCAATAAAGTTTTATCAATCAAAGAAAATGAATCTATATATGATATCGCCAGTATAATCACCGAAAAAAAATTTTATTCCATACCCGTTGTAGACGATAACAATAAATTAAAAGGGATAGTTTCACGATTTGATATAATAAAATCTATGACGGATAAAAATATAAAATAAAATGAATTTACCATTAAAATATTTATCAAATTTGCCTGCAGAAACGGAACAAATAGCGGAAGAATTTGGAAGTATGGTGTCCTGCGGAGATTTTATTCTTTTAAAAGGAAGATTAGGGGCGGGAAAAACAAAATTTGTTTCCGGCATGGTTAAATATTTTTGCCATGCTAATGATAGCGGTAATATCGTAACCAGTCCCACTTTTAGCTTAATGAACAGGTATTTTTGCGGTAGAGATAAAAGCAATAAAGAAACAATCATTGACCATTTTGATTTTTACAGATTAAAAAATGTATATGACCTTGAAAATTCAGGTTTTTTTGATTCTTTATCATCCGATTCAATTACAATAGCGGAATGGGGAGATAAAATAGATTTTGATTATACAAATATTATAAAAAATTATTATTTTGAAGTAAGTATAACTGTCAAAGATGCAGACAGTAAGTTTACGGAAGAAAATTTATACAGAGAGATAATTATCGAAAAAAAATAATTAATAAATAATTAATAATAAATAAATGAATAAATAGGGGAAAGAATATCATGGAAAATTTTGATATTTGCGTTATAGGCGGAGGACCTGCGGGATATGTCGCAGCGTTAAAATCGGCTCTTAACGGTATGAAAGTCGCTGTAATTGAAAAGGATAAGCTTGGAGGAACATGTTTAAACAGGGGATGTATTCCTACTAAGGCATTATATTCAAAAGCTAAATTTTTAAACAGTCTAAAATCAGGAGTGAGCGGCTTTCATATTGATAAATATAATTACAATTATGAAGATATAATAAATTATAAAGATGAAGTAGTTTCTACATTGGTCGGAGGGGTCGGCAAACTTCTTAAAGCCAGAAATGTCAGCGTTTTTAACGGAACTGCTTTTATAGTATCGGCTCCTGTAAAAAAAAACAATATTACAGCGGTAATTAAAATTAAAGAAAATAATGATGATAGTGAAATAGAAATAGCGGCTTCAAATATTATAATTGCAACGGGTTCGTCTCCCGCAATGATTCCTGCATTTCATATTGACCACAAAAATATTATAACTTCAGACGAGATATTAGATATAAAATCGGTGCCTAAGGATATAGCTATTATTGGAGCAGGCGTTATAGGATGTGAATTTGCAAATATTTTTAATGAATTTAATTCTAAAATTATTATGCTTGAACTGTTGCCGTCCATATTAAGTACCGAAGATAAAGAAATTTCTAAATTTACGCATAAAATCTTGACGTCAAAAAATATTGAAATAAGGACATCCGTCGAAGTCGCCAATATATCAGCCGGCGGCAGGGGAGCCGTTGTTTCGTTAAAAACCGGCGAAAATATTGAAGCGGAAAAAGTATTAGTTTCTATAGGAAGGAATCTGAATACAGGCAGTTTAGGTTTGAAAGAAATAGGCGTAGAATTAGACGTTAAAGGTAAAATAAAAACCGATGCGCATAACGAGACAAATATTCAGGGTATTTATGCCTGCGGTGATGTTATAGACGGTCCTATGCTGGCACATAAGGCGTCTTACGACGGCATTATCGCTTCTGAAAATATTGCCGGCAGAAAGATTGAAAAAAATTATTCCGCTCTGCCTTGGTCTATTTATGTTAGTCCGCCTATCGGCACGGTAGGACTGAAAGAAGGCGACAAAGGATTAGAAAATATGAAGTACAGGGTCGGACGTTTTTCGTATGCAGCAAACGGTATGGCTCTTGCTATGGAAGAGAAAGAAGGTTTTTTGAAAGTACTGACGGAAGAAGAAACAGGCAGGATTATAGGCGCTACGGGAATCGGGGCAGATATGCCTGAATTGATAGCTGAAATTACCGCTATAATGCATTTTAACGGAAATATAAATGATACCGAGTTTACTATTCATTCTCATCCGACATTATCAGAGATAGTTCCGGAGGCAATATTGGATTCTATAGGAGAAGCTATTCATAAATATAATCCTAGAATGTTTAAAAAATAAGAGGTTTGTTTATGTCCCTTATAGTGCAAAAATTTGGCGGAACTTCGATGGGAAACGTAGAACGGATAAGGCAAGTTGCGTCCCGCGTAATCAGTGAAAAAAATAATAATAATGATGTTGTTGTAGTAGTCAGCGCGATGAGCGGCGAAACAAACAGACTGTTGAGTCTTGCTCTTGAAATTGGCGGAACGCATAATAATTTGGCGACTGATATGGTAATCTCCACAGGAGAACAGGTTAGCGCAGGATTACTGTCAATAGCCTTGAATAACGAAGGGTATAAGGCTGTTCCCATGCTTGCACATCAGGTAAAAATAAAGACAGACGGGACTTACGGCAATGCAAGAATTTTTTCTATTGACGCCGAAAATATAAAAAAACAATTAGAGAATAACAATATAGTCGTAATCGCCGGTTTTCAGGGGATTGATGATTGCGGATGTATAACAACCCTTGGAAGAGGCGGTTCAGATACTACGGCAGTTGCGATTGCAGCCGCTTTAAATGCGGAAAGATGCGATATTTTTACAGATGTTGAAGGCGTTTATACTTCTGACCCTTCTATTGTTCCGGAAGCAAGAAGGTTAGATGTGGTTTATTTTGATGAAATGATTGAAATGTCCAGTTTAGGCGCTAAAGTTCTGCAAATTCGCTCGGTTGAGTTTGCAATGAAATATAAAGTTAATCTATTTGTAAAATCAACCTTCATTGACGGACCGGGGACGCAAATTAAATTTTCAAGTAAAGAGGATAGTATGGAAGAATTACAGGTTTCAAGCGTTGCTTGCGATAAAGATGAAGCAAAGTTATCTATCAGAGGTATTCCCGATAAACCCGGTATTGCAGCGGCTATATTTTCAAGTATAGCTGATGCAGGTCTAATCGTGGATATGATAATTCAGAATATTTCGGTTGAAGGATTAACGGATTTAACGTTTACCGTTACTAAAAAAGACCTCAAAAAAGCTTTGGAAATTACTCAAAATATGGCTGTTAAACTTAATGCGAAAGAAGTGCTCTCGGATGATAAAATTGCTAAAATATCTGTAATAGGGGTTGGAATGAGAAATCATTTCGGAACGGCATCTACAATGTTTTCTGCTCTTTCCAAAGAAAATATCAATATAATGATGATTTCTACTTCTGAAATTAAAATATCATGTATAGTAGAATTAAAATACGCAGAACTTGCAACGAGGATATTGCATGAGACTTTTAACCTTGGAATAAATAATAAATTGTAAACTATAGCAAAACAAGGAACAATAAATTGCAAAAAATAATTAAAATAATAAAATAAATAATAAAATAAATTCTAATAGCAATAATATATTAATTATAAAATTGATAAGTTGGAAAAAATCTTGAAAAATAAAAATGTCAATAGAAATATCGAAATCTATGATACGACCCTGAGAGACGGGACGCAGGGCGAAGGTTTTTCTCTTTCCTTAGATGATAAATTAATGATAGCGGATATTCTCGATGAGCTTGGGGTGCAATTTATAGAAGGCGGTTATCCTTTATCAAACCAGAAAGATAATAAATTTTTTGAATTATCGTCAAAGAAAAAATATATAAATTCTAAAATAACCGCTTTTGGCAGTACTAAAAAGAAAAATTGCAAAGCATCTTCCGATGCCGGTCTTTTAACATTGTCCGATTTAGATATTAAATACGTCACTATTTTTGGTAAATCTTGGGATTTACATGTTAAAGAAATTCTAAAAGCTTCATGCGAAGAAAATTTAGAATTAATTGCCGACTCCGTAGATTTTTTAAAACAAAACGGAAAAGTCGTTTTTTTTGACGCGGAACATTTTTTTGACGGTTTTAAAAATAATGAAGAATATTCAGTGAGAACTATTCAGTCGGCATTATCTTCCGGAGCTGAAAAGGTTGTGTTGTGCGACACTAACGGAGGCACGCTGCCCCATGAAATTTTAAATATAATTAATAAACTATCTGATTTTTATAATATTGATGTTAATAGATTAGGCATTCATGCACATAATGACACTGATTGCGCCGTTGCCAATACTCTTTCTGCGGTTTTATGCGGCGTCAGCCATGTGCAGGGAACTATAAACGGTTATGGAGAACGGACAGGGAATGCAAATTTATCGTCTATAATACCGAATCTTAAATTAAAATTAGGACTAAATTGTATTCCTGAAAATAAATTAAAAGATTTAACAAAAGTATCTCATCTTATAGACGAGATATCTAACAATATTCCTGTTAAAAATAAACCTTATGTCGGGGAAAGTGCATTTGCTCACAAAGCGGGAATACACGCAAATGCGGTTCTTAAAAACCCGTCGTCTTACGAGCACATAGACCCTTCGTCGGTCGGCAATACCCGCAGATTTTTAATTTCTGACCTATCCGGCAAAGGAAATATCGAGGCTAAAGCAAAAGAACTCGGTTTTGATTTAAGCCGTATAAATGAAGAACAGGAAAAAGCACTGCTTAATAAAATTAAGGAAATGGAAGATAACGGATTTAATTTTGAAAGTGCCGACGGTTCATTTAAGATGCTTCTTAACAAATACTCGTCTGAAAAATATAATAATTATTTTAAACTTCTCTCATTTAAGGTCGTGATGGAGAAAAATTTATTAGAAAACGCCGCCGAATGCGGTGAAAACAGCTATGACATCTTAAGCGAAGCAGCCGTCACACTTAATATTAACGGAAGAATTGAGCATACGGCTGCTTTCGGAAACGGTCCGGTCAATGCTTTGGATAATGCTTTGAGAAAGTCTTTGTTAAGATTTTATCCTGTGCTAAATGAAATGAAACTGTCTGATTTTAAAGTCAGAGTAATAAACGGACGTAATATGAAATCAGGCACAGGGTCTTTCGTGAGGGTTCTTATAGAATCTTCCGATAAAGCTTCAAAATGGACGACTATCGGAGTATCTGAAAATATTATAGAGGCGAGCTATCAAGCGTTAGCAGATAGCATTAATTATAAATTAATTAAAGAAAATATTTAACCGGTTTTAAGTTTATCGCTGTATTTAAATAATTTTTTATTTTATATAATTTTTAAATTAATCATATATTCTGTTTACAGTTAATATAAATAAATATGTTTATTTATTGCCGGCTCATGAGTGAGAAAATAATTAAATAAATAAGTAGACAATAAGTAATTAAATAGATAAATAGACAATAAATAAGTAAATAAATAAATAATAAGTAAGTAATAACAGTTTGACTGTAAATATATTTATTTTTAATCCTATATAAGGAAAAATTCATGATAGATTTTGATAAAATCAAAGAAAAAGGATTTTTGAAGGCTTTTTTTCTTACATGGAGAAAATCTCTTTTTTCTCCTGAAATTTTTTTTGGGGAGATAACTTCAAGCGATAATGTGCTGCATCCATATTTTTATGCGGTTATTTTCGGATATATTAATCTTGTGTTCTCGTTTTTTTGGGAAATATTTTTCTTTAAAATCGGTTTTTATTCAAATTATTCATTTTTGCCGAAAATTCCATTATTATTTGCGCATAAAGATACTATTACTTTATTTATAATTTTTGGAATTCTAATATTATTACTATTTTTCGGAATTTTATACAGCTTATTTTTATTGCTGCTAGGTGCTATTCTGCATGGTTTTATTCTTCTGTTCGGCGGTAAAAAACATTTTAGATATACGTTCAGGATAATTTGCTACACTGCGGGCGTTAATATTTTTTCGATAATGCCGATATTCGGTTATAATATAATTTTATCATGGTTTTTTGCTCTCACGGCGATAGGGATTAAAAAAACTGATGACATTTCGACTGCCAAATCAATTATTATAGTTTTGCTTCCTTACATTTTTATATCTTTAATTATGATAACTTTTATAATTAAAATAATTACGGCGAGGGGATAGCATTTTTTATATTATTAATTATATTAGTAGTAGATTTTCCATTGACATAATCTATAAGAACTACTTGTCCTCCATATGATTTGACTATATCTGCTCCTGCTATTTCTTGATTTTTATAGTCTGAGCCTTTTACTAAGTAATTCGGTTTGATTTTGTTGATTAAATTGTATGGTGTGTCATCGCTGAATATGACGACAAAATCAACAGGTTTTAAATTTGCAATTATGTATGCCCGGTCACTTTCAGTAACTATAGGTCTATTGTTTCCTTTGAGCTTTTTGACAGACGAATCGCTATTGAGACCGACTATTAAAATGTCGCCTAATTGCTTTGCTTCGTTGAGATATGCAACATGTCCCGCATGAATAATATCGAAACAGCCGTTGGTAAAAACTATTTTCTTTGATTTATTTTTTAATTCGGCAATTAATTTATTTAAGACGTCTGTATTATTAATAATTCTATCCATTATTGAAATTTATTGCCGGAAAAAATATTAATTAAATGTAAAACTATTAATATAAAACTATGAAAATAAATTTGTTTGTTAATAATTTAAAATAGAAACCCGCATTATTAAATAAAATAATTTATTTAATAATGCGGGAAAAATGGAGAAAAAGAATACATATTTCTAATTTAACAATAAATATAAATAATGTCAATAAAAATTTTAATAATAATTATTAATAACATTTGCCTATTCTCCTTTTTAACAAAGAGATGATCCGGTCGAGTGTTTTAAATGTTAACAAAAAATTCAATGCAAAAATAAATAAAAATAAACTTGAAATTGGTTATTAATAAATGTTAATCTATTAAGTAATATTTAATATTGCAAAAATTTAACATTACAAAAATGTTGGCAATAAATAAAATATTTTATAACAGTCTGTCGGGAAACAAACAATTTTTATAAGGAGAGGTGTCCGAGAGGCCGAAGGAGCATGATTGGAAATCATGTATAGATGTGAGTCTATCGAGGGTTCGAATCCCTCCCTCTCCGCCAGTTGATGGCTATCATAATATCTCTTTAGTTTATATAAAATAATAAATATATAAAATATAAAGCAATGAAAGCTATTCTTGCAGTATATTTGATCGCCACATTAGAATTATTTAAAAATAAATAATAATTTTAAATTTTATTAATTTTAATTATAAATTGCGAAGAATTAAATTCATTTTATTAAGCTAATATCAAATAATATTGCTATTTATTATGGAAATGGAGGTATAAAAAATGTTTGGTTTTTCTCCTATTGCTATTTTTGTATTGTTATTAGTTGTGGTTTTAGTGTTTGGAGTAGGCAAATTACCTGAATTAGGAAGCGGTATAGGAAAAGCGATAAAAAATTTTAAAAGAAGCGCGTCAGGACAAGATGAGATAGATGTAACTCCGGAGCCTTCCAAACGGCAGGTTAAAAAGATAGCGCATAGTCCTCAAAAATTAACTAAAAAAACAGCTTCAAAAAAAATTTCGTCTAAACGAAGCGTAAAAGTAAAAAAAGCGTAAAAGCGTTCCGCATTAATTAAATACTGCTAATTCTTTTACTCTCTCTTTTTTATGTTTTATTTTTTCTTGATTTGCCAAAAATGAGAATGAATATGGTTCATTAAAAGAACTAATTGCAGTTATTTATGTTTTATTTTTTTCTGATAGCATAAAAATGACTGACCGTTATTGAAAAATTTTTAGTATCGGTGGGCACATTAAGAAAAACAACCATAAATTTTATAGGGCGCTGCGGCAATATTTCTAAATCTGACATGCTTTTTCCGTTTTTATCTTGAAATGCTCTATTGATTGATGTGTTAGACATGGTTTCCAATTTGTTGATATTTATGAAATTTCCTGCATAGACGTACTTTGTAGCTAGAATAATATTTTTAGAGCTGTAAAGGTTGCATTTTAATTTTACAAATCCTATCGGAAATTTGTTATTATTTGATAAAAATCCGGTTATTAGCAGATTATTTTCAGGCAGTATTTTAGATCTGTAAAGTTTTGTTTTCAAATTAAAAATTTTTATATGTATATTATTGTTTGGATAAAATGTTTTAACAACATAATATATAGAAATAACAGCAGCTATAAATAAAAAAACATACAATATCTTTTGGTTTGATAAGTGTTTAGCCTCTTTATCTCTGTTATAATTTCTTTTTTGGGATTTACTGTCATTCGAAGCTGACGATTGATTCATTCCGCTATTTTGTTCATTGCTATTCTCGTTAAAACCGTCCAATATAAAATTAATCTCCTCTTCGTCTTTTTTTTTATTTTTATTAATATCCGAAGAGCTATCACCGCCCAGAGTCCACCGTTCCATATGTAATTTGTTAATAATATTAATAATTAATTTTATTATATATATATTATAACACAATTTGCGTTTTTTTAAAATTTTATTATCTTTAATTGTTTATTACATATGTAGCTCAAAATTGCATACGGTTATATATTATGTTAAAATAAATTCAAACGCACAATAAAATTATCGTTTTTTATTTAATAAAAAAACAGGCAAGCTATACGCTGCTTTATCAATAAACAATTTGATATTATGGGTTGATAGATTGAATACGGGAATTGACTTTTGCGTTAATTATGATATATTTTATTATGAGTGGGAATAGTAATTATTTTCATTGTTATGCCGGCAGTATAATATTATAATGTGTAACAATAACGGAGTATAATAGTTTAATTTATATTTATAAAAGTTTTAATTACAATTTCAATGGGTTATTTAAATCTGCTATAGGCTGTTATCAAGTCTATAAAAAAAAGGAATATTATTATTTTATTTATTTTAAAAAAAGGAGGAAGATAAAATTTTATATTTATCTTTAAAGAAAAATTTTTTATTTTATCTATCTATCGGTTTTATATTGTGTTCTTTTATTTTGTTTAATAACAATAACGCAAAAAAAGTCTATGCCGATGGGTTTATGTTTAGCATAAGCACGCCAAATATAAATTTCAGTATAGGAAGCGGGGTTAATGCGTTTTTTTCTCCATCTTATCAAAATTATATTTATAGCGCTAACGGTATGTTTTATATGTGGGCGGCTAATAATTGGTATTACGGTTTATATCCGACAGGTCCATGGTATCCGCTCTCGCCTTCTTATGTTTATATGCTGCCGGGGCCGTTGGTTTCAGGACCGCCCGTAATGCCACCGGGACCTCCAATAATGCCACCTCCTCCTCCGCCAGGACCCGGACCGCAGCCTTTTGGACCGCCTCCTCCAGGACCTTCAGGCCCTCCGGCTCCGCCAATGGGACCTCCTCCAGGGCAGCCGTCGCCAGTTGGACCACCGCCAGGACCCGGACCGCAACCCTTTGGACCGCCTCCTCCAGGACCTTCAGGCCCTCCGGCTCCGCCAATGGGACCGCAGCCAGGACCCGGACCACAGCCTTTTGGACCGCCTCCGGCTCCGCCAATGGGACCGTCAGTAGGACCTCCTCCAGGACCTGGACCGCAGAATGGCCCAGGTAATAAATGATAGAATGGCAATAATTTTTTGTATGTATTATGGGTAATAGAAAATATTTTGATAATTATCAGGAAGCGGATAGAGGGCTGGTGCCCCTCGTTGACTTCAAATCAGTCGCCGCCCCCAATAAGGGCGGGGTGGGTTCGATTCCCATACGCTTCCGCCAGTGTACAGCATAATACAGCAGCAAATAAGCGTATTTTAATAGTGTTTTAGGAAAATCTACGAAATTCTTAATAAACATTAAATTTTTAAATATATCTATAAGTTTTATCGGAAGTTTTATTTAAATTAAATTTAAATAAAAATTAATTTAATTAAATTAAATGAAAATAAAATCAGAAGATTTTTTAGTAAAAGAGGGTGATAAAGTTGATTTATCAAAATGGTCTTCTTATATTGAACCTCCGTATAAATCTAATAAGAAATACAAAAAATTTCTGGAAGACCATGTATCGCAACTGAGTGAGATGCAGCAGCTTCACTATGCACGCGGAAAACATGCAATATTATTAATTTTCCAAGCTATGGATGCTGCCGGCAAAGACGGTGCTATAAAACATGTAATGTCCGGAATCAATCCGCAAGGATGTCAGGTTTTCAGTTTTAAATCTCCCAGCGCGTCAGAGCTGCAGCATGATTTTCTTTGGCGTACAACGCGTAATTTACCTGAACGCGGACGCATAGGGATTTTTAATCGGTCTTATTATGAGGAAGTTTTAATAGTACGTGTGCATCCGGATATGCTAATTAATGAAGCAATTTTCGACAGTCCTAAAAACCATGCCAAAATATGGCATGAGCGATACCGTTCAATAAATGATATGGAAAATCACCTTTACACTAACGGTACACATATTATAAAATTTTTTCTCTATTTATCTAAGGAAGAGCAGCGCAAACGTTTTCTGGCAAGAATTGACGAACCGGATAAAAACTGGAAATTCAGTATGGCAGATATTAAAGAGCGCAAGTTTTGGGATTCCTATATGAATGCCTACGAAGAATGTCTCAGTAATACCAGCACAAAAAAATCACCGTGGTATATTGTTCCCGCTGATGATAAGCATACGGCAAGACTTATTGTATCTCAAATACTTCTTGATACCATGAAAGGACTTAAAATGTCTTATCCTAAAATAAGCGCTGAACGGCGTGCCGAATTACTGCTTATTCGTAAAGAACTTGTAAAGTAGCGTAGTAAATATTTTACCCGCCTATTCAGCAATGTAACAAAAATGTAATAAAATTGTAACGCCGTTGTAACATTAAATATGTTTAAATATAAAAGTTAGTAAAAAGTGAAAATCAATGACCTCCGAGAAATAAATTGCAGATAATATTAATTAATAACAGGTTTAGAATCAAGAGTTTATATAACTGTAATTAATAATAATTAGTTTGTCTTAAGATAAATAAAATTAATAGACGCAAGTACACAGTTTAGGGATAATAAAGCTGATAATTATATAAATACTAAGAGCACGGTTAAATAATCGTATAATACAACAAAATAAAATGATGAAAAAATAAATAATAATCAAAAATTAAAGAGGATTCCTATGAAAAATTTAGCGGTAATTGATATCGGAAGCAATTCTGTCAGTCTGCAGATTTCAGAAATTAAAGGAAAATCTTACGATATAATAGAAGATTATAAAGAATCTATAAGGATAGGCGAAGATGTTTTTAAAACAGGAGTTATTTCAGACTCTACAATTCAATCAATTATGACCGTTTTAGAAAAAATGAAAGTTTTAATAGATAAAAAAACCGATAAAAAAGAAAAACCGTATATAAGAGCCGTAGCTACGGCTCCTTTCAGGGATGCTTCTAATAGTAAAGATGTTGTTAATATGGCAAAAGACAAATTTGACATTGATATAGAAGTTATTGACGGAAATGAGGAAGCCAGAATTGTTGACCTTTATGCTTCGGCTAATTTTCAGATGAGCAAGTTAAACGCTCTTACGGTAGACATAGGGGGCGGCACTTTGGAACTTATTATATCTAAAGAAGGTGAAATAACCGACCTACACAGTATTCCTTTGGGAATGCTAAGATTAAAAAATGATTTTTTAAAAAACAATCCTCCGAAAAATAATGAAATTGAAAAATTAATGAAACATATTGAAAAAACATTCAAAGATGCAGGTATTTATAAAAAAATAAATAAAGATATAGATACTTTAATCTTTACCGGCGGAACTATAACTAATATTGCGTCTATATACAATAAAAGAGAGCATTTAAGAGACGAAAACGTAAATTTTGTCGATAAAAAATTTATTGAATTTTTTTTAAATGAACTTAAAGATAAAACATTTGAAGAAAGAAATAACATTAAAGGAATAGATACTCAGAGAACTGATATAATACAGCCTGCAGCCTTAATTGCGGAAATGCTCCTAGCTAAAACAAATTGTGAAGGTTTTTTTACTATTAAAGGCGGACTCAAAAACGGTTTGACTATTGATACATTAAATAATCACGGTATAAGAATGCATTTTCAGGAAAATGCCGATGTGAGACTTTCTCGCATTTTAGAAATAGGCTCTAAATTTTTTTTCGAAGAAGAACACGCGCGGCAGACAGAAAAACTTGCTAAAATACTTTTTATGCAATTAAAAGAGATTTTAAAATTAAAAGAGGATGATTATAAACTATTGGAGGCAGCTTCGCTTCTTCATGATGTGGGCAGCTATATTTCTTATTACGACCACCACAAACATTCATACTATTTAATAAAAAATTCTGATTTTATAGGATACAGTTCTAATGAAATTAAAATAATAGCTAATATTGCACGTTATCATAGAAAGAGTTTTCCGAAAAAAAGCCAGAAATGCTATGCGGAACTTTCAAGCAAAAATCAGGAACTTATTCAAAAATGTTCGGCGATTCTCAGAATAGCAGATGCGCTTGATAATTCTCATAAATCAGCTGTTAAAAATATTGATGTGAAAGTTGACGACGATTCAATTAAAATTATGTTAAAATCAAACTCAAAAGACGCCGACTTTTCTCTGGAAATTCAAAGCGCTATAGATAAAAAAAATTTTCTGGAATTTATAACTAAAAAGGAGGTAACCGTAAAATAAAAATTAAAAATTTTGCAATTATAAATATAAGCACAAGCGCATTCAGGATGCATATAAGCGAATATTCCGGAAAAAAGGAAAGGACTATAGAATATCTTGTAAAATCGCTTCCTCTGGGCAAAGATACATTTTCGCACGGTTATATTTCCTTAGACAATATATACAAATCCGTTAAAATTCTGGAAGGATTCGCTAAAAAACTTGACGAATACGATTTATGGAAAAGCTACAAAGCTCTCTGTACAAGCGGCGTCAGGGAAGCGTTAAATAAATATTTTTTTATTGACTATATCAAAAATAATACCGGCATAGAATTGGAAATTCTAGAACCGTCAGACGAGATATACCTTAAATATCTCGGGGTTAAACAGGCAATACCTAAAATATCCGCTTATGAAGAAGACGGCATTTTATTTACGAATATTTCAAGCGGAAATATATTTATAAACATCCTGAAAAAAGACAAGCTTATGCTTTCAGAAGCCTTTCCATACGGCAATCTTAGGCTCACACAGATTTTCAAAGATATTCCTTATCAAAAACAGCATAAAGCTTATGAACAGGATATTAACAAAATGGTACTGACGCTAAAAAACATCAGCGTTAAAAAAATTAGCATCCGGCATATGATAAGTTCAGGCAGCTCCATAGCAGTCCTGACTGATATGCTTAAACCTAATAAAGATGCGATAGACAGAAAAGATTTAGAATCTGCATATAGCCAGATAAAAGAGCTTAATTTTTATGAAATAACCGAAAAATTTAAATTAAGAGAGCAGCAGGTTGAAATTTTAATACCTACATTAATAACTTATTTAAAAATAATGGATTTTGCAAAAGTAAAGAAATTTCTGTTCACAAGAAATAGTTTTCCTTATTCCATGTCTTTGTTTTATTCCAGAACGATAAAAGATGCAGATTTGCAAAATAGATTTAAAAATACGCTGTATCATATAGGAGAAAAATATTCGTATGATAAAAATCATTCAAAAACAGTAACAAAATTTGCTCTGAAACTATTCGATAATCTCAAAACAATTCATTCTTTAAAACAAAAAGAAAGAAAACTCTTAGAGGCGGCTGCCGTTCTGCACGATATAGGTTATATGATAGAAGCAAAAAATCATGAACAGCATTCTTTTAATATCATTAAAACGATAGATTTCCCCGGCATATCAAAAGAGTTTATAGATATGACGGCTTTAATAGTGCTGATGCATAGAGAAAAGCAAGAAATCTATCAAAATGCCGAGCATGACGACGACAATAACTATTTAACCGACAAATTAACAGGCGCTAAAAATAAAAATCAAAATGACTATTATAAAAAGCCGGTTTTAGATAATCAGAATCAAAGCGTTAATAACGCTAATATTTTCGGCAATAGGAACATTAATAAGAATAATAATAATTATCATCAAAATTATAAAAATAATTTCGGCTATAATTTTGGTGATTATTACTGGGATTCAAGAGCTATAGGCATAGTCAACGCGGATAATACGAATAATCTGCTTTCTAACTTTTCAATTGAAAAAAAATTAATCATATATAAGCTGGCAAGTATTTTAAGAATAGCCGATTCTATGGATGCAAGCCATAGCCAGTTTATAGACGATTTTAGTGTAATAATCGATTCAAATTGTATTATAATAAAATCATTGGCTAAAAAATATCCTTATTTAGAATATCTTTCGTTTTATCAGAAAAGCAATTTGTTTAAGCTGACTTTCGGTGTAAATATTGAATTTGAAACAGATATTGATTTTCAATAACAATTAATAATTATAATCCTTAATCAATAATCACGAGTCTATATTTATAATTCCATAAGCTACAATACAATTCATAATTATTCATGCTATATCTTTTGTAATAATATCTAATACTGACAACGGCTGCTATCGTTCAAATAAAATAAAACATATTAAAGGCGCTATATTCGTCCTTACAATAAGCAATTATTATAAAAAATAAAATTTTATGTTGAAAGTAAATCCAAATTTACAAAAAAAATCATCTGAATTTTTAAATATTAATAGCTATCCTTTTATAAACAGAGAAATCAGCTGGCTTTATTTTAACGAAAGAGTACTGTCCAAAGCCGATAGTCAAAATGTTCCCTTACTGGAAAGATTAAAATTTTTATCCATTTTTTCATCAAATCTCGACGAATTTTATATGATAAGGGTTGCAGGCGTCAAGGAGGTTATAGACGCAGGGTATGTTTCAAAAAGTATTGTTAACGAACCTGCTCCGCCGGAATTGCTGCAGCTTATTAACAGATTAGCGCAGCAGCTTATAGACAAGCAGCAGAATATATTTTTGAAATTAGTAAAAACTTTTAAATCTAAAAAAATTGTTTTTATTTTGACACCCGATGAAATTGATTCAGACATAATTGATCTAGCGGAAGAAATATGGCTGCAGGAAATAATGCCTGCAATTTCACCGGTGATTATAGGACCGGCGAAACCATTTCCGTTTGTATATAATAAATTAGTCAGTATATTCGCAGAACTCCACAAAGGAGGAAATAAATATTACGCAATAATTGTATTGGAAAATTTAAAGAGAATATACAAAATTAATTATAATAATACATTATACATAATATTTGCCGAAAATATTATACTTAAATTCATAAACAGGATATTCAGCAGTTATACAATTCAAAATACTAATATTATAAGAATTACCAGAAATGCTGATTTTGATATAGCGGAGGATGCCGAAGACCTGTTAGAGACTATAGAATTTGAACTTTCTAAAAGGAAAAAAGGAGATGTCGTAAGGGTTGAAACCAATTCTGTTTTAGATTTAAACGCAATGTCATTCCTTAAATCAAAATTAAATTTTAGCGGCACAGACGTATTGAATATAAAATATACGATTGATTTAAGCTGCCTGAGCGAATTAAATATAAACAGAAAGCAGTTTTTATATAAACCTTTTAAACAATATTTTCCTTCGGATATCCATCTTAATTCTTCTATTTTTAAAAGAATTAAAAATAAAGATATTATTTTATACAGACCTTACAACAGCTTCTGTATTATTTCAAAATTAGTGGAAATTGCATCGAATGACATTAATGTAATTGCCATTAAAATGACACTTTATCGGACGAATAAAGATTCCTCCATTATAAAAAGTCTTATAAATGCGGCGAAAAAAGGGAAACAGGTAAGTATTATAATTGAACTTAAAGCCAGATTTGATGAAGAAAAGAATATTGAATGGTCAAAGGTATTAGAAGATGCCGGCTGCATAGTAACATACGGGTTTCTTGAATTAAAACTGCATACTAAAAATTTATTAATAGTAAGAAAAGAAAATAAAAAAATCGTCAGATACTGTCATATTTCTACCGGAAATTACAATGAAATAACCGCTAATATTTACACCGATGTAGATTATTTAACGGCAGGCGAACAGATAGGTTCGGATATTTCTAATTTATTTAATAGTTTAATGGGATATTCTGAATTCGGAAATTATAAAAGAATCACCGTTTCTCCCGGGATGATAAGAAACAGATTAATTGAATTAATCGACGGAGAAATTATTAATGCGCATAAAGGGTTAAATGCAAAAATAGCCGTTAAGGTCAATGCTCTTACAGATAAAAAAATTATATTAAAACTATACGAGGCATCAAGAGCAGGCGTAAAAATAATTATGGTCATACGCGGCATTTGCTGTTTAGTACCCGGTATAAAAAATATCAGCGAAAATATAATAGTAAAAAGCATGGTGGGAAGATTCCTTGAGCACCCCAGAATATTATATTTTTATGCGGGAGGGGAAGAAAAAACATTTATTTCCACCGCAGACTGGATGGAAAGAAATATGGATAAAAGAATTGAATTGTTATTAGAAATTAAAGATGCCGACGCAAAGGAAAAATTAATGACAATTTTAGACTGCAATATGAGGGACAATTATAACTCATGGGTACTTCAACAAGAAAGATACGTAAAATATGACAGAGCTGCGGCTCGTAACGATAAACAGGATGAACTTCATAATAAAATTGCAGAGTTTTATTTAACCGGCATAAATAAATATAGTTCAATAGACGGCGGTATTGCAAATGATAGAAAAGAGGCTGAAGAAAAAGAGAAAACAGTTAATTACTTTGATTGCCAGAATAAATTAGGCGAAATTTTCAAAAATTAAAAACAAAAAAATATGATATAATTAAAAATGCCGTAATTAACAACGGCGGCAAAAAAAGTTTTCGGCAAAAAATACATACATATGAAATGATTTAAATTATAAATAAAACTTATCTAATTTAACTAATTATATTAACGGGAGGTAATATGCCTTTAGTATCGGCTAAAGAAATACTTGATGATGCAAATAGAAGAAATTACGCCGTAGGAGCTTTCAATATTAACGACATGGAATTTTTAAAGGCTATTTTTTCTGCTGCAGAATCTGAAAAGTCGCCTATTATAATTGCTGCGAGCGAAGGAGCTATTAAATACGCAGGAGCTGAAATGCTGCATGCTATGACGAAAACGCTGGCCGACAGTACAAAAATACCTGTTGCCCTTCATTTAGACCACGGCTCTAATCTTAATTCTGTTCTGGCTGCTATTAAAGCAGGTTTTACTTCTGTCATGATTGATGCTTCGCATTATCCGTTCGAAGAAAATCTGAAAATAACAAAGCAGATAGTCAGCGTCTGCAAACCGCTCGGGATTTCGGTAGAAGCGGAACTTGGAAGATTAAAAGGTATTGAGGATAATGTTTCCGTTGCAGAAAGAGATGCTGTTTTGATTAATCCTGACGAAGCTAAAGATTTTGTTGAATCTTCAGGAATAGATTTTCTTGCTCCGGCAATAGGAACATCGCATGGAGCATTTAAATTTAAGGGCGATGCAAAATTAGATTTTGAAAGATTAAAAAAAGTAAAAGAGCTTACAGGTATTCCGCTTGTTTTACACGGCGCATCATCGGTCCCGGAAAGAGCTTCTAAAAAATTTGAAGAGTTCGGCGGAGATTTAAAAGGAGCAAAAGGCGTTCCATTCGATGTTTTAAAAGAAGCAATTAAATACGGCATAAATAAAGTGAATACCGATACTGATTTAAGAATCTCTTTTCTGGCAAAGGTGAGGGAAAGTATTATGCTCGATAAGTCCCAGATAGACCCTAGAAAAATTTTCGGTCCGGCAATGGAGTACGTCACAGATATAATAAAAGAAAGAATGGATATTTTAGGATGCGCAGGCAAAGCCTAATTTCACAAAAAATATATTATACGCTATGCGCTTATTTTAAGGTGTATATTTTTTAAATAGAGCGTTGAAAAAATATTGCAGACTATTATATTCGAACGTATTTTAAATAAAGGTCAGATTAAATTTCTCCGGTGTCTTTAAATACTGCTGATAATAATTACTACCGACAAATAATGGTTTTTTATTTATGAGAAAAAATAAACCTGACCTTTTTGTTTTTTTGTTTTCATGACTTTGACGTTTGACGCTGATGCCTTGTATAACCAAAAGTCTTTAAAATGCTGTATTTATATTTTAAAAAGCACAATTTTTCCCTTTAAATGCTATATTTATATTTTATAAAAACGTAGTGTTTCCTGTCGCCGTTTTTTTTAATTGCAATTAATCGTAATTAGTTGAAACAAGTATGTTCTATGCGTATAAATCGCGCCGTCGGCAGCTTTTATATACGCTTGCATAGTTTTATTTAATGTTTTTCAGGCACGGCGCATGAATGTCCGGCCATGAGTTCCATAAATACATCATTGCAATAATCTGCCAGTCCGTCTAACATCACACCGGTTTCTTTTTCAAAATAATAAGGTTTAAGCTGACTTAATAAATTTGATAATTTTATATCTAAATCTTCACCAGAAATTTTTTCAAGATTAAAATTAGATAAATTTGCCTTTTTTATTGAGTTAGACAATTCATCTAAAATCATTCCCGTAAAAGAAATAATACTAGATGCTTCATCTCTTTTGTTTTCATTCAGACCGTAATCTTTCGTATCGTTAATGTATGATTTTATTTCATTAAAGATTGTATCTATTTTTCTGTTATTCGAACCGTGTTGACCGTCATTTTCAACGTAGTTATTGTTATCGCCTGTCTGATTTTCCATTATATTTTTCTAATGCCTCCGTATTTTTTTTTCTGATTCTTAATTCTTCAAGCACATCGCTCGATTTAAATATTATAACACGTTTGTATAATTCTTCAATTTCTTTTTTTTCCTGCAATTTCTCGTATATTTCATCAATAAATTGCTGATAGCTCTTACGCTCTCCTTTTTTTCGTCTTCTTTTTTTTGGATTTTTCATGGCTTCTCCTATCGTCATATTTTATTTAATAAATTTTTTGGAAGGATTTAATAATATCATTTTAATATTACAATTTTATGACAATTTGGAATAAAAAAATAAAATAAAAAAGATAAATTTATATTTATAATTATAATTTATCAATAATATTAAAAAGATACAGCGTTATTGAAATATAATTTTAATATTTAAATAATAAAATTGAAACAGAAACGACATAATCCTGCAATATTTAAATGATATAAAGTTATATTATGAAGACAAAAAAATTTCACATAAATTAAATAATAATCAGATAAATCGCAGGAGGCTAAAGAAATGAAAATAATCAGTTTGTATAATCGATTGTCAATCAGTTTGGAATCGGGAATTATATCGGGATTTTTTGAAGAACAATTTGTTAATAAATTAAACGGCTTAATAACAGGTAATACGGTTTTAAGAAAAAGATTATTTAAAAATAATAAAACGGATAATTCTTTTACCCATTATTATAAGTTCAAGAAAATATTTTTTTTAACGTTTTTATTATCATTTTCTATTTTATCAATTACTTCTCCGGCTTATTCTTATATAAATTTAAATCAAGGTTCGCTTGGAATCGGCGCCTCAGGGATATTAAACGAGGCGACTACATGGATATGCTACAGATTAGCCCCTGCAACTTTGACATTGGGATTAGTTAAAGGATTTTATGATATAAAACAGCATAAGCCGGATGCGGCAAGAAAAGCTTTTATAACGGCGGCTGCAGGAACCGGCGTTATGCTGGCGCCTACAATTACTAGCGCAGTCCTGGGTATTGTTCAAAATGCCGGAGGAGCTGCGAACGGAATAAGTATAGGCGCGGGAAACGGCGCAAGTACGGTCGGACAGCCTTAAGATAACTGACCGGACATCAAATAACACATATAAATTAACAAGCTAATGTTTAACATTAGCCCGGCAATCAATGCTCATGAGGCATATACAATATATATAATTAAATTAACAATCCGGCTTTCGGTACAGAAAGGTTCTTTAAAAATTTGGCATACTCTCTCCATTGTTAAAGCAAGAGGATTTACGGCAACCGGAGGCAAAAATAATATATATAATAAAACTATGCGGATAAATTTTGTTTTTCATTTAAATTTTATAGATTTTATTAAATTTCATTAAAAAATATATAAATAAAAATGAGTTTTACAGTTTTTAAAATACACAGAGGTATTCATGAAAAAGTAACAAAATTAGGTTTAGAGCTATACGACTGGGGATTATATATTTTTCTGACCATGGGCATTATATTACTGCTTAGGAAAATAATTCTTGCAGCAATTATTTTAGATCTTTTACTGTTTATTTTTCTTAAAAAATATAAAAAAGGTAAACCTGATTTATATACAACGACATTAATAAATTATTTCTTTATAACAAAAAAATTATTTGTTTTAGAACCGCAGCGAGATATTGCCGATACAAAAAGTATTATTGAAAATTACGGCTTGCCATCCAAAAAATTAAAAAAATATGAGAAAAAATATTAGTGTTTAAAAAAATAAACAAAAAAATAACTTAATTAACAGATAACATTTAATATTAAATCAATAAATAGAATAATAAAATATGTTAATAAATAATATTTTAAAAAAACAAAATCAGTATGATTCTTTAAATAATTATATCAATCTATTAAGCATATTTAAAGATACTATTGTCGGCATAGACGGTTCGTTGACCGTCGGGTTCGCCGTACAGGGATTCGATTATTTTCTGGCAAATGATGAAATAATTAACGATACTGCATATATTAACGATATTTTATTAAATTTATTAAACGAAGATATCTCGCTTCAATGGATATATAAAATATCAGATTCTGACGAAAATTTTATATCAAATTATATAAATAATTCACACCCACCTAAAAAATATTTATTTATAAAAGAAAAAAAGATTAAATCACTTAATACAGAATTAATTAAAAAAATAGATATATTTCTTTTTTGCACAATATCCGGTTTTAAACCCGGCATTGTCAATAATATAAATTTATTTTCAAGATTATCGCAATTTGCAGCCAATCTGATTGCGGCTAAACCAAAAGATGCGCTTAATAAAAACTCAAGAGCCCGCGCAGAGAAAGAGTTTGAGTATATGTTAAAAAAAATGGAAAATATTGAAAATAATTTAAGTTTTTTTTCTGCAAGATTAAATATAAAAATAAAAAGAATGTCTAATCAGGAATTAGTTGATTATTTTTATAACGAACTTAATCCGCAAAGAGCTCTGCATATTGACGCTCCGTTTTATAAGAATATACCGAATGAAGCAACATTCAGAAGTTCTCTAATATTTTCACCTGCAGAAATAAATAAAGAATATTTTTATATTGACGGCTATTACTTTAAATTTATTAATATGCATAAACTTCCTTCGCAGACTGATTCATTCGGCATAGCAAAAATACTTAATTTGGAATCAAATGATGTAAAAAAATTTTTTCCGTTTGACATTCAGGTCTCTTTTAATATACCTGAGCAGGAAAAAATCGTTAATAAAATTCAGTCTGAAAGAAATATTAAAGCAAGTTTAACAGATGCCGTCAACGGCGGCTATGTTGACCATAAAGGGACAAATATAACATCCCAGATGGATGAGTTTTTAGCCGAAATATCAAAATTACAAAAAAAGGCCGTCAATATATCTTTGTGCGCCAGAATAAAATCTAAAAGTTTACGGGAATTGGACTATATGTCTTTGAAAATCCTGCAGTCGTTTAAAGATTTTAATTTTATGGAAGGAATAATAGACAATATGGAACATCATAATTTATTTTTATCATTTTTTCCGGGGCAGTCTTTTTTCAACAGAAGATTTAAAACTCTGCTTTCTCCTGCTGCAGCTTCATTCTTTCCGCTGCATAAAGGATTCGGAGGAACTGAAAATTGCTCCATACCGTTAAAAAATAACAGGTCGGAGCCGGTCAATTTAGATTTATATAATAACAGATTGCCTTCAAAACATGGCGTTATCTTTGGAAAAACCAGAAGCGGCAAGGGGTTTATGCTGAACGGATTTTTATCTAACTTTTTTTTATCAGGCGATAATTATCATATTATCGGGGTTGACATAGGAGGCACATACAGAAAATTCTGCAGGCTCTTTGACGGCGACTATTTTGAAATTGATATGGACGGCACATACTCTTTGAATCCTTTTCCTCCAAAAAAATATGTTATTAAACATATTGGCGGGGAAGAAATATTTAACCCCGATATTATGGTTTTTTTAATAGGAATAATAGGTATTATGGCAGAACCGGACAGAAGTTTGTCGCCGAATGATAAAACGATTATTGCAAGGGCTATACAGGCATCGTACGATTACATAAAAGATGAAGATGACATGCCGATTATTTCCGATATTAATAATGTTTTATTTAATTATAACGAGGCAAGAGACGCCGAAGACAAAAGAAGGGCCATGGAAATGGGTAAAAATCTTTTTCAATGGACGGATATAAGCTCTCCGTATAGTATTTTGCTAAATAGAAAAGGCGGTTTAAATATGGATAATAAAATAGTTATTTTTGACCTGCAAAAATTAAAAGGACATGAAGATTTACAAAAAATAGTCTTTGCCGTAATAAAAAATTTATCCTTTAAAAAAATGTACAACAAAAATGCCAGGGTATTTTTCTTTTACGACGAATGCTGGGAATTTATGAACGACCCTAAAATAGCGGAGCTGATTATGCATTTATATAAAACATCGGCAAAATGGGGGTCGTTGGTATGGAGCATAACTCAGGAACCGTCAGACCTTTTAAAGACCGGAAATGCAGGAAAAAGTATAATTGAAAATTCTACCGTTAAAATCTTCTGTCAGCTTGATGCAGATGTTTCCCCCGATGATTTAAGGATTTGCGGATTAGGCAAAAAAGAAATTGAAACAGTAAAAAATCTAAAAGTGGTTAAAGGGCATTATGCCGAATATTTTCTAAAGTTTGGAAAAGATGCAGCGGTTATTATGAATAAGCCTGACCCTTTTGAATACTGGCTATACTGTAAATCATCGGAAGATGAAGAACTGGAAAATAAAATCGCGGCTCAATACCCAGGTAAAACGTTAAGAGAAAGACTTGAAGTTTTAGCATCCGAATATCCAAATGGTCCGTACGGTTTAAAGTAAACCGTAAACCGAAAACGAAAAATAAATAAATCATGCGATTATATATTTGTCTGTTTTATAAACAGAACACTTTGTTATTAAATATATCATATACCGGCTGATAAGGATTATGCGGATTATTATAGAATGCATACTAAACTGAACTAATTTAAATATGGAGGTATATATTCATGTTTGCAGAGTTTATAAATCATAAGAAAATTTTCAACGGAAATTTTAAAAATTTTAAATTAAATTCTAAAAAAATTGTCTTATCGGTTTCCGCCATTGTTTTGTCGGGGTATATCTGCGTTCAGACAGCATATGCATTGGGTTTGCCGCTGCCTGACATGAGTTTAATCACAAGTCAGATTAATTCAGTTGCTTCCGCTGCCTCAGAGGTAATGAGTACAGTCGGAAATGCAGCATCTTCCGC
Source organism: bacterium (assembly GCA_021825865.1). Taxonomy (GTDB): domain Bacteria; phylum SZUA-79; class SZUA-79; order Acidulodesulfobacterales; family Acidulodesulfobacteraceae; genus Acididesulfobacter. The sequence goes on along the minus strand of JAKAFU010000014.1, from coordinate 15,365 downwards.
TCAATCTGCAGGTATGCCGGTTGCCACTCCCGGAATTGGAATAGGGCAGGCTCTTCAATCATTTGAATCGCTTACGGCTGCAGAATCTGAAATGCAGGAAGCTGAGCAGAATATTATTATAAATTATGATAAATTAACGCATATAGCCGACTCCGTTCAAAATACTATTAATAATTTAAATACGTTAAACAGCCGGATTAAAAGCGCATTCAATCAGATACCTCAGGGATTAACCTCAAATGACGTTTCCGTTAATACCGAGCCGGCAGGTTCAATAGAAGATAATATCAATTCAGAAAATAACGCGTTTAATTCTTTGCAGAATACTTCTTACGGCAGCATACAGCAGATAGTTTCCGGAGAATCTCATAATAAAGAAGATTTATCGGGAAGCGCGCAAAGTCTTGCAAATTCATTGATATTAAACTCTGACGGCATAACTTCTGCGGTACCTGTTAATTCTATAAATTATAATTGCCAGCCGGATTTAACGGACAGCGGAAGCGCTTCCGGCGGTTCTAACGATGGAGCGGCGGCTCAAAATTGTATGGATTATGTAAACGGGTTTGAAAGTAATGTCGCTGCATCTGATATTTATAATGCCGGTATATCATCCGCAAGAGCGCACAAAGCAGAATTGGAAGGGGATGGATTTGAAAACGAAATTGCTGGCGGCGCATTAGGAAACAGCAGCAATTACTATACTTATCAGAGTTCGGTGCTGACGTTAATAGCAGAGGAAAATGCGGCTAATTTGAAGAACATGGGATATATTGAAAGTCAGCTTAAGCAGCTTGAATTGTCTAAATCTGCCTCAGAAATAAAAAAAGAGCACATAGGCGCTTCACTTATGGAGCAAAATAGCAATGAACCAAATTTAAATTTTTACAATGACACTACATTATAAACATTAAACATCTAAACAATACATATTAGAAAATATTATGATAAAAAAATATTTCTCAATTTTCATGATTGCCGCCGTATGTTTTTGCACGGCAGAATTTTTGAATACCGGAATCGCAATGGCTTTGACAGCCGGCGGCAGTTCCGGAACAGGTTCAGTGTCTAATTCCGGTTCTAATTTGAATAGCTCTAAATTAAATTCATCATCGCTGTCTATTTCGAAATTAAACAACGGGGAAGATTTAACCATCCTGTCAATAGATTCTATTCCTGATGCGCTGAATAAAAACTCGAGTCTGGTGCAGCTGACGACATATCTGTTCTATTTTTTATTTGCTTCCGGTATCGTATTTTCTTTATGGGAATCCTATAAATTAGAATTAACCGGACAATCGGCAAATTACTACGGTCTGTTTCTTAAAACCGCATTAATAGCAGCCGCTTTTTTATCATGGAAATCAGCCGGTTTATCAAATTTTGCCCAGGATATTTTATCGTTAGCCGATAAAATTCAGCTTTATATCATTAAATTGAATATATACAGTATAGGTCAAAATGTATCGCAGATAAATTCATCGATTGTTAAAAGTCTCCATTCGGTATCGCTGCCTACAATATCGTCAAACGGAACGGCTTCCGTGCAAAAAGGCTGGAATCTTAATCCGGTATCGTGGTTTGCCGGTGCTCTGCACGCACTGACAGGCGCGGTTTTAATGGGAATATTTTGGTTCATTTTTAATATATTATATGTGGGAATTCAGCTTTTTATGGCATTAATACAGCTTGTTATACTAGGACTGCTGTTTTCAATATTTCCGATAATTATAGGATTTGAAATAATCCCTTATACCAAAGGAGTTTTTTCAAAATGGCTGAAACTCTTTGTTGAAATCTCATTCTGGGGTGTAGCGACTGGTCTTGAGCAGTTAATTTTTTTTACTATGCTGGGAAAAATAATGTCCGCAAATATGCAATCTACAGGAACGGGATTAGGCCAGATATTAGGGCTGTTCACTTTTGCGGAAGATATTGTTATTTTTACGGTAATGATATCAATTTCGGTTTCAGTGCCTTTTTTAATAGGAAAAATTTTTGACGGATTAGGCGACAGATATCATTCCGGTATAAAACAAACTTTAATAACGGCAGGTAAAGCAATTGTATCTTGATAATAAAAAAAACGAAAATAGATTCTTTTATGAAATATGGGGCGACCTTAATGCCCAGAATACTACTTTAAAAATTGTAATAGTATTAATGACTATCATTACCTCTGTTGCTCTTTTTACTGCTTATTTCACTTATAAAATCAACAGAGTTCCGGTTGTTATAAGGGTTTCTGAAGCAGGCAGCGCAAAGATATTAAGAGATCTGCCTTTTAATAACAGTGTAGGCATGGGCGAAATAGTCTATTTTTCAAAAACTTTTATAAGAGAATTTACAGGATTTAATTCTATAACTATTAAAACGCAGCTTTCAAGAGCATTAAATAAAATGAGCAAATCTTATGGAGAAAATACGCTAAAAATGATTATAAGAGAAAAGTTTATACAAAAAATGGAAAAGGCTAATATTTCTTCCGTGATTAAATATAAGAAAATTAAACTTATAAGGCAGACGGTGAATCACGATGAATTAAAGCTTTATATAATAAGAACAGTAAGAGCTAATTCAAATTCAAATATTGAAAGCAGCGCAGCTTATGAAGATAAGCTGATATTAAAAAGAGTACAAAGAAGCATTCAATATCCTTTCGGTTTAAAAGTAGTATATTTCAATACATTAAAATTAGGCGGAGCGTAGCAATAAAATGGATGATGAATTAAATAATCCTCACATTATCTCCGAGGAACAGCTAAATTATGAGGAACAGCTAAATGCAAAAAATAAGAAATGCGGCGATGATGACTGTAATGACGCCGGTAATGACGTTGATTACGATGTTTATGACGATGATGACGATAATGATAATAACAGCGATGATGATAATGCACGCAAAACATCTGCAGCCCGCAGTTCGGCAGCTGAAGATGCATCAACGGATAATAATCACCATATATCGTTCAATGAAATACGGGAAGCTTCGGCAGCCGGCGGAGATGCGACAGCAGAAAATAATATATATAATTCTGCACCGGAATTAAAAAATAAAACCGGCAAATTTACATTTTTAAAATCGTTTAACGGAATAATAATTATAACAGGAATAATTATAGCGCTTTTTATTATGTTCAAATTTTTATATTTTAACAAGTCTGAACTGAAACCTACTAATGAAACAGGAAAAGCAAACGGTTATACAAATAAAACTATAAATTATAAAAAAAGATTTTCCCCCCGCATATTTAATTACGGTTCCGGCAATAAAATAAATAAACCGGCTGAACACAACAGAAAATTCAGCAAAAAATTTTATAAAGAAATGGAAATGCTAAAAAAATTGAAGAATAATGAATATCGGCAAAATAAAAATAGAGCAGTTAAAAAAAATTTATTGCCTATAAATAAAAAAATTGTAGTTTTTATTAAACAAAGTTATAAAGAATTAATTTTAAACAGCGAAAGAGGATTGAAAAAAAATAAACAGTTTAAAAATAATATTATGAACGGCAATTTTAACTTTTATAAAAAAGAAGACGAAGGAAACACTAATTATAATAATATCCGAAACAGTCCGGCAGCAGCAGCGATACCGATAGGAACAGTCGTCAACGCATATATTAAATATAAGATATTTTCATATAATACCGAGGTTCCGGTAATAGCAATTTTGTCAAACGCATATTATTACAAAAATAAACAGTTTTTAAAAAAAGGCGATAAATTTTTTGGGATGGTCAGTATAAAACATTCTATAAACAGACTTAATATACATTTCAACAGAATAATTAAAACAGACGGTTCATCGCTGAATATAGACGCCATAGCTATGATGCCGAACGGTTCCGGAGGCGTAAAGGGGAATGTTCATCATCATTATGAAGCGAATGCGCTGACATCGTTAGCTCAGGGGGTAGTGGGCGCAGCCGCAATGTTTACAGGAGGAGGTTCCGCCGTAAATTCTTCAAATCCTTATACTTTTCAAAACCAGATAAGACAAAATGTTGCACAGAATGAATTAAATCAGGCTCAAAACGGTTTGGATTCCATGGCGTCATTGGCGCAGCAGACGACTATTACTTTACCTGAAGGAACACCGATAAAAGTTATATTTTTGAGAGCGGTGCGCAATTAATTAATTAATGTTAATTTATTATTTTTGAAATAAAACTGCTATGAACGGATTTTTAAACACAGATATTAACAGTTATGATGATATTGACGGCGCAAGAGAAAAAATAATTTCTATAATAGGAAATCTTGATGCATATTTTTTTGAAAGATATGAACTTATAGAATCAATTTTAATTTCAATTATCGCCAAACAGCATATGATTCTCATTGGCGAACCCGGGCTTGCCAAAACTGCTATATTAAAAGCTTTAACAAAACATATAAACGGAATGAAATTGTTTGATTATCAAATGACCCCGCACACTGAAATAAATGATTTGTTGTCCGATAACCCCTTAAATAAAGGCAATGGTATAGATAAATGCGAGATTGTGCTAATCGACGAATTTTTTAAGGGCAAAACATCAACGCTTAATTCGCTATTGTCAATAATGAACGAAAGAATATTATATAATCCTGAACCTGTAAATATACCTCTTATCAGTTTATTCGCAACTTCTAATGAAAAGCCCGACAGAACTGTTTCTTCTAATTTACTGCCTTTATATGACAGATTTTTATTAAGAAAAGAAGTGCTGCCTATAGCAAGGGAGGATAATTTTAAGAAACTGCTGAAACTCAGCGAAGAATATTCATCCGGCAATATAAATTTAACATTAGATGAACTAAAGAAAATAATCACAGCTTTACGGAAAATAAATATAGGGGAAAATATTTATAATTTAATTTTCGGCATCAGGGAAGAATTAAAAAACAGGCAGGTAATAGTTTCCGACCGGAGGTGGCGCGATACGGTGAAAATTATAAAGGCAAAGGCCATGCTTGAAGACAGATTATACGTTTCTGAAAACGATATAAGGGCTATAGAATCGTCTATGTGGACATACTATTCGGATATAAGAACGGTTAAAGCCATAATTAATAAGCATTTGTATAATTTCTCCATTAATTGATATCGGCAGTGTTTTATTTCTAAATAAAAGAAAAGAAACGGCATTTTTACTTGCGATAAAAATAATTTTTTGAGTATTCATTTTAATTCTATCTTTAAATAAAAGAAAATAATCGGCATTTATCCTTGATTGCTTAGCGCAAAAGCAAATGAATAAAAATAAAATTTTGGCATTCAAACTTATTATTTCATTTTTTATATTTATTATAGAAATCTGCTATCTGTTCATATTTTCAGGTTTTTTTTCAAATAAAGATTTAAATTATTATTTTTATTATTTTAACGGCGTAAAATTAGTCTTAATATTTTTGCCTTTGACTATGTGGTTTTTTTCGGCTTATTCGCTTTCAAATATAATCTACAACAAATATATTTATTTAAAACCGGCAAAAAAGAAAAAAATAAAAAAAATTGCGCAGAATACTAATACGTATTTATGGCCTGTTAAAGACAATGAATTAAAATTAGTAATCGGCGAGATACATAATAAAGACGGAAGCAGAAAAGAAAAATACGACTGGCTGACGCTAAACGAAGACGGATTATATACAGGACTTATAATAATAGGTTCAACAGGTACCGGAAAAACCAGTTCATGCGCATATCCGTTTTTAGATCAGCTGCTGAATTGCAGCAAAAACGAAGAAGATAAAAAAATAGGCGCGTTAATTCTGGATGTCAAAGGCGATTTCTGGAAAACCGCAGCAGATATAATAAAAAACTATGGAAGAGCTTCCGATATAATTATTATAGAACCGGGTTCGGGATATTTTTACAATCCGATACATTATCCAAATTTAGATGTTTCCATAATTGCGGAAAGATTATATTCAGTTTTAGAAAATTTAAATTCTAACGACGGGAGACAAGACAGTTTCTGGAAAGATAAGTCTATTAATTTGTTAGCCAGTTCAATAGGACTTTTAAGAATAACGTTCAAATATGTAACGCTAGATGCCGTTTATGAAATTATATCCGACGAAGAAAAACTGGTTAATGTTATTAATTATTCAAAAAAATTAATTGATTTAAAAAAAATAAATGAATCCGACAAAGGCAATCTTATTATGTATATAGATTATTTTTCAGGCAGCGATTATAAAAATCTTGATGAAAGAACAAAAGGAATAATAAAAAGCGAATCATTAAGAGTCTGTTCAGATTTTATAAAACCATTATACAAGAAAACATTCTGCGCGCCTGAAAAAGATTTAAACTTTCCCGGTTTTCAAGAAGTGATAAATAAAGGGAAAATAATTATTCTGAGGATGCCGGAATCTCAATACGGTTTGACCGGACGCGCTATAGGAATTATGCTCAAGCTTGATTATTTCAGAACTGTGCTTAACAGGGTATATAATGCCGTAATAAATAATAAGATTAATACGGCAAGACCGGTGCTTTTTCTATGTGACGAATATCAAAACTATGTAACGTCCGGCGATATTGAATCGGACAGCGAATTTTTCGCAAGATGCAGGCAGTCTAAAGCCATTAATATAATGCTAACGCAAAGTTATAGTTCATTAAAATTAAAACTTGGCTCAGAAGAAAAGCTTAATTCGCTTATAGGAAATATCAGGTCTTCCGTATGGCTTTCTTTGAGCGATGATTATTCAAGAGAAAAAGCGTCAAAAATATGCGATAAAGAATTTAAAGCGAAAATTACCGAAAATATAACCGAACAGGATGACAGCGCAAGATTTAACTCCTATATAGGCGGTTTATTGTCTGATGATAATACGATATCGCAGGGTACAAGCAAAACAATGGAAAAAATGCCCGCATTTGATACCGATGATTTTGCAAATCTTAAACTCAATCAGGCAATATACAGAATTTATTCCGATAAAGCTATTAAAGGACCGGGCATAGGCATATCTTCATCCTTATTATTTTTCTAAATATAAGGGTTATTTTGATATGAATAATTAATACGAATAATTGATACGGCTGACGCAAAAAATTTTAAACATATTTATCAATATCTTTTTTATATGAATAATTTCAGAAAATATAACAATGATGATGAGCTTGATATACTTGAAATTGCTTTTCTTTGCGCTTCAGGTCTATTTGCTTTATTTTATTTTTCAAACGATAAATTTAAATATTATATAAATTGTTTCTACATATTTGCAAATTACGCATTTGAGCACTATACGGCAATATCAGTTTTGTATTTAATTAATTTATATTTATTTTTCAGCGGCATTTACGGTTTATACGTAGTAATTTTTGAAATAAAGGTTACTGGCGCAAAACTTAAAATGCACGATAAATTAGAAAATTTAAAGAACAATAATATAGGGGATAACTAAATTGAGAAATACAAAAATCATAAGAATTATAAGAATTAAAAAAATTAAAAGAAGTAAAAATAACCGCGATACTTTCGCTTCGCTGCGGCGATTTTTAAATTTTTATTTTTTTTTATTTATTATATCAGTTTCATCTATTTTTTACTTTCATATGTATTGTAAAGCTGCGAACGCTCAGCCTTATTCAAGTTTAATAAAATACAGTTTTAAAAATAGACTGTATACGCACAGGCTTGCCATAAAATCCGATATAATCTATAAGCTGAATACCGCATTAGGCTACGTAAGCATTATAACGCTCCCATGTATCCCGCTAAATGTTGCTATTGGCAGGGCATCAGATTTTTCTGAACAGATTGTAGGAAAGCAAATCTTTATTAAACCGATGACTTATAATAATAAAATTAATACTAATCTTGAAATATTGACTAAATACGGTCTAATCAATGTTCTTTTAACAATTACTAAACCAAAGCATGTGACTTATGATTTAAATCTAACGCAGCGGGTCAATAATGTTTTTGCAGCGAATTATATAAAAGCTAAGATTAAAAAAGACGAAGATATTATAAAAAAGAAATATATCGGAAAATTAAATCTGCTTGATAAAGAGCGCTCAAATATAAAAAGACAGAAAAAAGAAATTTTAAATATTGTTTTATCCGTCAATAAAATTAAAATTAATAAAAAAATAAGAAAAAAAGGTATTGTATTAACAATAAACTCCTTAAGCCGCATAGGAAAAATTTATTATCTGCAATATAGGCTGACAAACACAACAGACAGAAAATTTTTCATCAGAAATATTTATTTGTTTTTAGAAACAGGAGGCAATTTTTTTAGCGGATATAAACCGACAGGCATCAGGGAGATTATGATAATGAACCAGCAGCCGCATAATAAACGATATATGCCGTATAAAATTATTAGAAATGTCGCAGTATTTGAAGTAAATAAAAAATATAAATTTAAACTGCTTAACAGATTAAAATTTTCGGTTCATTTTTTGCTTAATAAAAAATTGGTTAAGCTGAATATATGTGGTATATAATATAATAAGTAAGACTTTCATATATTTTATTTGCTTCTTTTAACAGATTTAAATTTTCGGTTCATATTTTATTTGATAAAAATTGATTAAGCCGAATTAAATATAGACGATATATAGTATATGTAATTATGCTTTTATATATTTTATTTATATCTTTATTCATAACTGCCGTAAATTAAATTAATAAATTCAGCGAATGCAAATAGTTGGTAAAAATAATTATTTATAAAGAATATATGCTATGTACCCACTGTTGATTTATTATATATCACAGCAAACTAAAATTTTTTATTGATGTTATCGTAAAATTATATTATATTAAAATCATATAATATGTTTAAGAAATATAATTTTATTTTGTATATTTTATATTGCAATCTAATTTAACAATTAACAATAAAATTTCTAACAATAGGATTTCTAATAAAAAAATTTTAAATAAAACTAAACAGGTGTTGATTATGAAAAATAAATTTTCGGTTTCTGCAATTTCTTTAATTTTATGGCTATTGCTTTTTGCATTTTTTACGAATTTTAGTTTAATTTTCGTTAAGCCGGCCGATGCCGTTAATTTTCAAACTGTTAAACAAAAGGCATACGTCGGTAAACTAAGATACTCAGGCGCTGTTTATGCTTCAGACCCTATCATTTATGCTTTATATGTAAAATATTCAAATGAACCTTTGACTAAAAAAATTATTACCGATTATATTAAGATTGTTAATCCTTCAAAATATAAACATGACCGGTTTAATGCCTTTTTATGGCAGAAATTATATTATAAAGATAAGATAAGATTTAAAAAATTATTAAATTATATTGCGCACGTCAATTATTTTAAGGAATATATTAAAGCAGATATAGGAAACTATAATTTTAAAAAACACGGCTTTTATTTAAGATATTACGGTTCAGGACGAAAAATTCAAAATGGTATGAAAACGGATAGAAACATTGATTTTATAAGGTCGATACACGGCAACATTTATTATCTGTTTAAAAATTTAACCGTTGATAATACTAATGCAGGAAAGTTTAATTTCATTAAAGTAGACGAGAAAAAAGCTGAGCAATTTTTAAATTTAAGAACAGGAAATTTCGGACATATCGGCAGAAATATTTTTTTGGAATATTATTACCGTCCTCTAAAAGCTAAAAATAATATTTTAAATGTTAAAATTGTAAAAGTTTTAGTGTATAATAATAAACATAAAAGCATGTTAATAGGAAGCTTGTAAATTAAATTATAAAATAGTAATGAAGCCAAAAGAAAAGCAGAGGAATATAATAATTGAAAAGTTATAACGATGACGACATGAAGCAAGCCGTAAGATTAAATAAATTTATAGCCATGCATACCGGAGTTTCCAGACGCGCAGCCGATGAAATAATAAGAGAAGGCAGAACCAATGTAAACGGTAAAAAAATTAGCCGGCTGGCAACAAACGTATCAGTTGAAGATATAGTGCTGCTTGATGAAAAACGCATAGGAGCGTCCGGTAAGGATTTTATTTATCTGATGATTAATAAACCGAAAGCGTTTCTTAGTTCCAGAAAATCAGAAAAAGGTTTTAGAACGGTTATGGATTTAATAGATAAACCTGAAATAGCCAAGTTTGTTTTTCCTGTCGGCAGATTGGATTTTATGAGTGAAGGTCTGCTGCTTATGACTAACGACGGAGATTTTGCATATAAGGTGACACATCCGAAATTTAATGTTATAAAATCATATATAGTTGAAGTTAAGGGCGATATTACACCTGAAATATTCAGTAAAATTAAAAAAGGGGTATTTTTGAAAGATGCGGGTTTATTAAAACCCCACAGTGTAAAAGTTGTTAAAAAAAATTTAAATAAATATATTTTATTGATTGATTTAAAAAATGGGAAAAATAGAGAAATAAGAAAAATTCTTGAATTTCTTAATTTAGAAATTATTTTATTGAGAAGAATTAAAATAGGCGGTCTTCCAATTGGAGATTTGCGTTCAGGCGAATTTAAAATAATAAAAAAAAATGTTGCCGAGCTTGTATTTAAAAAAGAAACTGAAGCAGTAAATACGGCAGAGCAGGCGGAACAAAGAAAATCAGCATCAGCATCCGATTCAGCATCTGCAAGTTCAAAATCTGTAACTTCAACGTCTGTAAATACAAAAAATAAGATTTATTATAAAAATCCCGAAGAGTTTAAGAACGGCAAAAAATTTCACAATAAATATAAAGACGGGTATAAGGAAGGAAATAAAAATAGCAGAAGCAATATCACCGGAGATAAGGAAAAAAAACGCGGAGAAATAATTCTTAAGAATAATCTGCATATGAAATATACAGACGGAAAAGGCAAAATAACTATCGGCGCTTTTAAAAAATCTGCCGTAAGAACAGATAACGTAAAAACACATAAATCGTTCCGCGCAAAATAATTTATCATAATACCAATACACTTTGCAACTTTACAATGCTCGACAATTAAGTTTATTGCAATATACCGTTGTGATGTCGGGTAATTATCGGTAATTTTGATGCTATGCATACAATCAATCGGTATTGTATAATTATTTATAAATATAAGTCGGTCGGCGAAAATGAAAGTAGAAAAAGTAATATATTATTCTCCTGAAAACGGCGTAAGCCCTGTATTAAAATATATCGAATCGCTGGATGAAAATACAAAAAAACAGATTTACGATTCTATCGATATGTTCGTTAAAGAGTTTCCGGAAGTCAGAACGGTAAAAATCAAACATATGAGAGATAAATTCTGGAAAATTAAATTAGCCGACAGATTTAAAAGAAATCATAGAATTGTATATGTCATAATTAATCACACCATGATAATTCTTCATGCATTTCAAAAACGAAATTCAAAGCATCCGCCCGTTACTAAAATGGGCGTACCCGAAAGATTAGACGATATTATCGGCAGGCTTAAATTATAAAAAAGGAATAACAGAATTGAAATACAATAAATATTACAGTAAAATAAATAAAGTAAAGTAATATAAACAGCTTACAACAGCTGCAATAAAGCACGCCTCATAATAATAAGTTATTTCAGCGCGTAATAAATAAAACGGCTCAATAGGTTATGCCGGCGTTTTATAAAATTGAAAATACTAGTTTAATTTATTTAATATATTATCATTATATTTACTTAGCTGATATTTTCAATTTTTGATTCATAGTTTAATAATCCATCTTCATCGGATAACGATATATAAATTTCTCCGAAATATTCTTCCTGGTCTATCCTTATTATTGCAAGTCTTGACATTTCTAATATTGATAAAAAATATATTATAAACAATTCCTTATTTCTGCCGTAAATGCTGCTGCCGGTGCAGCCGTTATTATCTTTGTTATAATTTTGATTATTATCTTTGAATTCTTCATTGCAGCAGACTAATATAAGTTCTGAAAATTTTATTATTTTTAAATCCTGCAATATATTTACTACCTCAATTATTTTTTCTTTTATAGAAAATTTCGTTTTTTTTAATTCATAAGAATCAATTCTTGTTTCTGCTTCTTTCGCTATACCGTAAAACGCTTTAGAAAGCGCATATACATTGGCTTCAAATAAAAGACTGCCGGATTTATCGGCGATGCCGCTATTATTATCATTATTATTTATATTTTCGCCTGTATTATTGCTGATATTAATATTAAACACATCCCTGCCTAAGATAGGCTTATTATCAAGATAATAGGCAATTTCCTTAACTTTTTGATATTCAATAAGCATATTTGCCAGTTCATGCCGCGGGTCTGCGCCGGTTATTCCGTTTTCGGAAGACGACTCGTCAGATAAAATAGTTTTAGGCAGCAGCATTAATGATTTTATATATATGAGATGGGCTGCCATGACGATAAAGTCGCCTCCGATGTCTATATTGATTCCTGCAGGATTAAGCACAGCTTTGCCGTTATTATCGTTATTATCCGATTTAAACCGGTCTTCAGATATTCCTATGGCATTCAGATAGTCTTCGGTTATCTCTTTTATAGGAATATCGTAAATATTAATTTTTTTCTTTTTTATTAGGGATAAAAGCAGGTCTAACGGTCCTTCAAAAAATTCTAGTTTTACCGTATTCGGTACGTATTTTTCTGTTTTGCTGCTGTTTACGAGGCTATTTCCTTTATCTGCAACGATATAATCATCGCTGCCGCCGTTGTTTTCTGCATCTGTAATGCTGCCGGCACTGAATCTTTTATTTTCCAATTTAAAATTTAAATATTTCTTAAAATTAGGTTGTTCACGATAAAATTAAATCCTGTTATAAAGAAATTATACGGGTCTATTAATAATAAAATCAATATGACAAAAATTCCGAACGGTTCAATTCTGCTGAGAGAAGAAGAAAGCGGTTCCGGAAGTATACTGACGGCGACTCTGCCGCCGTCTAAAGGAGGAATCGGTATTAAATTAAAAATACCCAAAATAACGTTAATCATAATACTTACAAAAAGCATGAAAGTAACCGGATAGATAAAATCTTTAAAAAAAATACCTGTATTTGCAACATTTTGAAATTTGAATGTATGCAGAAATTCAAATAAATATAGACTCATTATAGGATAATTAAACAGAATTATTTTTAATAGAATAAATGAAATAATTGCCAAAATAAAATTTGTTGCAGGACCTGCTGCTGCAACAAAAGCGGTATCTTTTTTAGGATTTCTTAACGCATTGAAATTTACTGGAACCGGTTTTGCGTATCCGAATAAAAAAGGAGAACCTATTACAATAAGCAGAATAGGCAGCAGAATTGTTCCGAAAGGGTCAATATGTTTAATCGGATTAAGTGTAAGCCTGCCTGCGTTTTTTGCAGTGTCGTCTCCAAACAGATGAGCTACATAACCGTGAGAAACTTCGTGCAGTATAATTGCCAGAAGCACCGGAATTGCGGCAATTGCGATAAGCTGAATAGTATTGTTCATATTTTATGCCGACCTTTTTAATTTTAACTAATTTAATTATTTTTTGTATTCTTTTATTTTTATTTATTTGCTTTTAATTATTTTTTAATTGATTTAATTTAATATCTAATTCAATTTATTTATTTAAATTATATATCTTTAAAATCAAATCTTAAAAATATAGATTATATATCTTTAATCAATAATCAATATTTAGCCGAATTTTTTATATATATTTACACATTTCTTTATTGTATAATATTAAGGTGTCATTAATCAATTAATAAAACAATTTTATTTTATATGAATAAATTTTTCAAGGTTCCATACCCGATAAAAAAGACTTTAGAAGAAAAAATTTTGCCTTATGTTCAAAAACCGTCAAGATATATAGGAATTGAAAGCAATGTTTCAAAAAAAGATTTTAATCTTGCAGAGCTTAAATATCTAATAGCTTTTCCTGATTTTTACGAATTGGGAATGAGCCATATAGGAATGGAAATAATATATGATATATTAAATTCACAAGATAATATAGCATGCGAGCGTGTTTACCTGCCGTATCCAGACATGATTGACAAGATGACTGAGCATAACCTTCCGCTTTTTTCGTTAGAATCAAAAGTATCTGTAAAAAATTTCGACATAGTAGGGTTTTCTCTGCAATATGAATTATCATATACAAATATATTGTATATGCTTGAGCTGTCCGATATTTCGGTAATGTCAAATTTGAGAGATATTACAGTTCCTTTTATCGGAGCCGGCGGGCCATGCGCTTTTAATCCGCTTCCGCTAAATGATTTCATAGATTTTTTTATTATAGGCGACGGAGAAGAAGTTGTCATAGAAATATGCAAAACAGTTGCAGATGTCAAAAAACAGCATATCAATATTATTAAGAAAGAAACAGATAATAAAAAAAATAATAACGATAAATCTTTTGCCGAATCTGGAGATTTACGGCAATATATAAAAGAAACAATTTCTAAAATAACCGGAGTTTATGTTCCTGGAATATCAAATAAAATTAAAAAATCGATAATTTATGATTTAAATTCTATAAATTACATTAATAATCCGTTAGTTCCGGCAATAGAAACCGTCCACAACAGGTTTTCAGTTGAAATTGCTAGAGGCTGTTCGTCCGGATGCAGATTCTGCCAGGCAGGATATATTTATAGACCGGTAAGAGAAAGAAAAAAAGAAACGGTTATAGACATTATAAAGAATGGAATCGATAAAACAGGTTTCGAAGAAATTTCATTATCTTCGCTTTCAACAGGGGATTATTCTGAAATTGAAAGTTTAATAAATAATTTATCCGAATTTACTAATGAAAAACTTATATCATTTTCTTTTCCTTCTATGAGAATAGGCAGCTTAAGCGAAAATATACTGCAAAAGACTTCTGAAATTAAAAAAACAAATTTTACACTTGCTCCAGAAGCTGGAACTGAAAGATTGCGCAAAATTATAAATAAAAATATTTCTGAAGAAGACCTATTATCAGAAGTAAGACATTTGGTTTTAAAAGGTTTTAATAAATTAAAACTTTATTTTATGCTCGGACTGCCGTATGAGAGACTTTCCGACATTGAAGGTATAAAAAATCTAATATTAAAAATTAAGAAAATATCAAAACAACTAAATATCACCGTTAATGCAAATAATTTTGTTCCAAAACCACATACCCCTTTTCAGTGGCACCCTATGAATACCGAAGATGAATTAAATTTTAAAATCAATTATCTTAAGCATTTATTAAAACCTTTAAATGTTAATTTCAGATATCAAGATCCAAAAATAAGTTTTATTGAAGGACTTATTTCAAGAGGGGATGGGTTCACATCAAAAATAATTTATAGAGCATATTTAAACGGGGCTAAATTTGACAGTGAAAGAAAATATTTTAATTTTAAAGCATGGATTGACGCTTTAAAGTCATTTAGAAAAATTGACATTGATGGGGACAA
>JAKAFU010000048.1 GCA_021825865.1 bacterium | reverse complement strand
TTTCTGTCTCAATCCCCTCATTCGGGTCATTCATTTCTATAGCACCACTTTCAACATAAACATTTGCTGTATGTTGAAAGGACATTTTCGCCAACCTATGTAATATCATAACACTTTTTTTCATATTTGCAATAATTATGTTATTCATGTTCAATGTTTTCAAGCTGCGCCAACCTAATTAAATTTTTTATCCCCTAAAAATGCATCAAATTCAATTAATATAATTGTTTAATGCTATTTTTATTGAAATTTAAAACTTATATAAAATATGTTGGCGAAATAACGACGTTTTAATTTTATTTAATTTCTATTTATCAGATTATAAACAATTCTTGAATTAAGAGTTAATACTTACACTGCCGCAATTCTTACAGCTTTTTGTTCTATCTTTAAACAGTTTAGTTTCTTATATGTCACTCATTGGGGCTTATTTTTGCATTTAATAAATTTTGTTTGATATAATAATCTGTAAAAAAACCGATGAGTTTTTTGTAATCGCCGGTATTGTAAAAATCAATCATAGTTTCATTAAATATTTGTTTGTCTTTGCTTTTAATATTAAAGATAAAATATCCGTTTGAAAGCAAAATACCGTTTGCCGCAAGCCGTGCTGTTCGTTTATTCCCGTCCCAAAAAAACTGGTTGCGGCATAGAAAACCAAAAAAAGCTATTGCTTTAATAACGGGATGCGATATCTGATTAATCTTCGTCAGCCCGTCTAAAAATATGCTATCGAGCTTGTCTGATTCCGGCGGCAAATAATCAGTTCCGCCTATTTTTATATTGGCTGTTCTGAATTTCCCCCATGCAAGCGATTCTTCAAAAGAAACTAAACCGTTCAATTTGCATAGAGTTTCTTTATCGAGTTTAAATTCATTGTTCCTGACTGCATTAAATAAAAATTCTACGGATTTATTTTGATTCAGCACCTGTAATTCGTCGCTTATTTTATGTCCGCCCACGGTTATCCCGTCCAGAAGCGTTTCAACTTCCGGATAGGTCATAGGATTTCCTTCTAAATAAACAACGTTGTAGATATATTCCGTTTTTTCTTTTTTAGCCAGAAAAAACGATAAATCTTTATCAGGATTAAAATATTTATTAATTTTTTGTCCAAAAACCGATAAACTATTTGTATCTAACAATGTAATATCCGAAATGTTTTCCATATTAATAATCTTTTTAAACTGCTCATTTGAATTATTATTTTATTAGTTTTTATTTGTTTGCATAAAAATTGTGAAAATTTTTCTACAGCCTCGCTTAAGCTGTTATAAAATATAAAAGTTCTTTTCTTCAACATCTGTTTCTTGATAAAGAACGCCGTATTTTAATTTTTTCTGCCAATCTTTTTCACATATACTAAAATATACTACAAAATCGTTTTCAGTTATAATACTGTGTATTTCCTTTTTTAGTTTATTTATTATATCTTTGCTGCATTCAATTTCAAATACGGATTTTTGAACCCTTATTCCATAATCAAGCATTATTTTAGCAACTTTTCTTAGCCTTTTGATATCTCTTATGTCATATATAACAAGCCATTTATCCATTTTTTTAAAGTTTATTTTTATAAAGCTTCAACGTTAATAACACTTTTAAAAATTTAGTTAATATTTACATTTTATTTTTTTATATTATTTCAAAAGATTCAACCTTTAACACTTTTCCTGCCCCATCAAATATAACCTTTTTATTACAACTTTCGCATAAAGGATAAATAAATAAACTATCCCTTTTTTCGTCAATAATTAATAATAAAATTTTTATTAATTCCTTTGCTTTCTCATTTGATATTTCGCATTGAAAAAAAGAATACTGCGTTCTAATACCATAGTCTTCCAGTATATGGGATACTTTTTTTAATCTTTTTGGATCGGCAATATCATAACATATCATATAAATCATTTTATTTATTACAACCAAATTTACATGGCTGGGTTATCAATTAATTAATTAATTAATGGCTATATAATTACGCATAACTTATTAATATACCTTATTAATTTATTTGTGAGATGAATACTATCTTGACATAAGCGGTTTATATTCAGATTCTTCTCCATTCACAACTCTTTTAAATTGCTGTGCTTGTTCAAAGAATATTTCTTTATAAGTTATATTCCTCCCTAAATTATTAAAATAAATAGAAGTATCTAATTTTTTTTCAAATTGACTTATTACCTTTTTAATGCCTTCTTTAGTTAACAATATTCCTTTAACATCATTTGTTATAACATTATCTGAATCATTATTTTGATAATTTTGAAAATCGGCTATATCTTTATTGTTCATTTTATCAGTAGGCATTGGAAAGTCATCGTCATCAGGATTAAAATTCATTTCTTGGAAATCATCTTTCTGAAGAATTCCAAGGTTAAATAAAGAAACAGTTAAAGTATCTACTATAGGCGTTCTGTATTCTTCCATTAAATCAAGAGTCAAAGAACTTCTTCCGTAATCTAATGCATGAAAATATCCGACATAATTATCTAATCCGGATATTTCAACAGCTGAATCCACTTTATACAGCAATAATGTATATAAAAAACCTAGAACTGCATTTACATTGTCCTTCGGAGGCATTCTTGACCTGCAATTGAACACTGCCCATTCCGGCATAATTGCATACTTAAAAACATCAAAATAATGTTTAGCTCCGATTCCCTCGTATCCTCTCAGTTGGCTAATATTTTCTGCGTCGTTTGCTAACTGCATTATTGATTGCATTTTCTCTAAAGGTTTCTTTATCATATTAAAATAATCTGTTTTCCGCTTAATTCTTTGCATAAAATTATACTGATTATATAATTTTGCTTTTACTATATATTTAGAAATATTTAAAGCAAACTTTTCATCATCAAGAAGCATAAATTGTTTTTTTCTTAAAAAAATATTTTTGCCTTCTTGAAAATTAATTCTGCCGTTAAATCTTCCGTTGGAATTTAGAAATATTATATTTATATTATAATGCATTAATAATCTTAAAGCCGAACCGGTTAAATCAATTTTACCTATGACGACTATTTGTTCTGTTTTAAAAGGAAATATTGTTTTAAGCACATCATCTTCTTTTTTTAATTGCAGAACATTTCCGTGCTTAACTAATTTGCCAAAATCTGAGATTATATAAATAGTTGACATTTTATATTATTTTTATAAATTTTTGTGGTTTAATTTAATTTTTTTTCTTAATTTAAAATAATTTAAAATTAAAAAAATTAAAGTTATAAAGTTATAGATAAAAAATTTATTCAATTTTAATTAAAATACAACACATATCTATCAAGTTTTTATAAATATATTATTTTAATTATCTAATTATTATAAATCTAATTATTATAAATTATATAAATTCATATTAAAAGTTAGAATTATCTTACTCTTAATCTTAATAATAAATAATATTTTATTTATTTAAAATTCACAAACATTCAACATATATTTTACCCAGACCGAAAGCTGTGCTTTTTCCTATGCCTATTATTTCTAAAATTTTAAATAAATTATAGCTTATGCTGTCTAAATCGTCTATTTCAATATATCCTACAAGACCTCCGAAAAGCATTTTTGTATGCTGCCTGTTTGAATACCTTGAATAATCTTCAAATTTAATATTTTTTGATAATATTTTATAACAGGGTTTATAATTTAAATATTGTCTTTCTTTCCCTTCAATCTCGCATATTCTAAAATAAATTGCCTGCAATAATTTATCTAAATCAAGCCTATCCCTGACTAAGCAGTTATTTTGTTTAATTCTTAAAGGGGTTAAGAATTTTAATTTTATTTTTGCAGAACCTTTTTTCTGCAGTTTGCCATTTTTATTGTTATATGATTCGCCAGATATATTATTAAGTTTATTATTTGATATTGGATTAATAGTATCAATAGTGCCGGCAGTATGTTCGTATATTTTAAATGATTCGTCAATTTCAATCATCATATTATTATTTTCAGAAATAATGTTCATTAAATCAAATTCATAGGGTTCTATTTTTGAAATATCAAAAGTTCCGCTCTTTATTATATCTACTCCGTTTACTTTTATTTTATTTATGGAAAATTTACTGCGGGCTGACCCTATGCCTATATCGGTAAGCATTTTATGAATTGCGGCAAGTACGTAAGGATAATGATATATGCTGTCATTAAACAAAAAAATGCCAAAATCAAAATTTTTTTGATTCAGTCCTACGTCAAAACGATAATTAGGGGTTTTATTCGGCGTCTCGAAAAATTTAAAATAAATGCATTTATCTGCGCAGAAATTATCCTTGCATTCATAAGAAGGATTAATGCAGACTATATTTTTAAGACTTACTCCAAAAGCGCCTCTAATGGCTGAACCGAGAAAAGGCAATATTGTAAAATTTTTATTTTCTTCCGGATAAACTGCAATATGAATATATTTCATATTATTTTTATATTGCAAATAGTAATATTTTAATAATTATTTTTAAAAATTACAAAATTACAATTATATTATAGCACAAAATCCTAGCTGAATTTGCATTTAGCAAAAAACTTAAATCTTCGAAGTATGGTCTGATATATAGAATATATATACATGATAGAAGAATTTATTATGATGATTATTGTATATTGTATAGACACTCCTGAAGGCGTCACAAACGGGGTGGAATTTTCGGTATTTTCTATTATTCAGAAAGTCTGGGATGAGCTTGATTCAAAAACCTTTTCAGGAATAATATTTTTACAAAGGGTAGTTTTGCCGGTTTGTCTTGTGAGAGATAGATAAACTATTTGTATCTAACAGTCAATATCCGAAATGTATTCCATTTCAATCATCATATTATAATTATAATTTTCAGAAACAATGTTTATTAAATCAAATTCATAGAGTTCTGTTTTTGAAATATCAAAATTATAGAATTACTTACATATTAATTTAATCAATAGCTATTTTCAAGCAGTTTTAAAACCCCTTGTTCGTCAATTTCCGCAGGATTATTTTCTATAGCAAATCCCATGGTAGTAAAAGCTTCTTTCGCAATTTTTTGAAGTTTGTCTTTTTCTACGCCAAGGTCTTTAAGCCTTACGTTAAGATTTAAGGCGGTAAGTATCTCTTGTGTTTTTTCTATCAAAGATATTGCATATTCATAATCGCTTTTACCGGCTCTTTTGATTCCGAAATGATGCGCTATAAGTATATAATCTCTTTTAGACGCATTAAAATTATATTTCATCGATTCGAGCGCCAAAACGGCAAGCCCTGCTCCGTGCGCTATATTGGGATAATTTCCCGATACCGGATGCTCCATTGCATGCATTATGCTGACGCCGGAGATATCTATGGCAAGACCTGCAAGTGCCGAAGCGAGCGCCATATCGCCCCTTGCCTGCATATTATCGGGTTCTATGTATGCTTTAATCAAATTATCTTTCAAAAGATAAAACGCCTGCATGCAGTATGCCGAAGAAAACTCGTTTTTTGCTTTTCCGGTAAACGCTTCAAAAATATGGACAAAAACGTCAAAACCTGTCGCAGCCGTGACATACGGAGGCATTGACGAAGTAATTTCAGGGTCTATTATAGCCTCTTTCGGATACATACATTCATAACCGAAACCGGGTTTTTCGCCTGTCGCAGGATTAGTCATAACCGAATACCTGTTTACCTCGCTTCCGGTTCCTGAAGTTGAAACTATAGTTATAATCGGAAGCGCATCATTGGCCGGAGTTTTTAAGTATTCCCATACAGGAATATCTCCCTTTGCCGCAACTGCTATTGCCTTTGCCGAATCAAGCGGACTTCCGCCGCCCAAACCTATTATAAGCCCAACTTTTTTTTGCTTTGCTATTTTTGCGGCTTCGTCAATTTCCGCTGCGGTAGGGTTAGGAGTTATACCGTCGTAAACAGTTACCGTTATACCTGATTCTTTTAAAATTTTGACGAGTTTATCTAATGTCCCTGTTTTTTGCATGGAATTTTTTCCGGTAACTATTAATATATTATCCGAATATTTCTTGGCTATACTTCCTGATTGAGCAAGCATGCCGTTTCCAAAATGTATTTTTACGGGATTGTAAATGGTAAATGATTTCATAAGGTCGCCTCTTTTTATATAATATAATGGTAAATTTAATGTTAAGATTTAATATTGCGAAATAAATCTTAATTATTATATCACATACTATAACGGATTTAAAAATTTTTATCCAAAACGCGTGAACTATCCCATACCGCAATAAAACATTAACAAATATTTAACAATACTGTAACAAATATTTAACAATACTGTAATAAAATCTTAACATTTTGTGTGCTAATATTAGAATTAATGAAATGGATTCGATTTAAATTACGGAGATGAAATTATGAAATTAAAAAAGTTTAATAAGAAAATAATTATTATATTTTCTGCAATATTAGTGTTAAGTTTTACTTTTAGCGGCTGTGCATATTATGTAAAACCCACTCCTCCGCCTCTGGCTATGTCTGAAATAATAAAGCTATGCAAAGAACGGGTGCCAAATATAAAGATAATAAAAAAACTCAGAGCCTCACATGAAGTATTTTATCTAACGGCAGGGGAAATAATTAAACTTCATAAAGACGGAATAACGACGGGGGTGCTTGAATATATGCTGAAAACCGGCATACGGAAAAAACAGCATAGGGCATTGCAGAGAGGCTATCAGTTAAGACCGCATTACTGGATGTGGCAAAACTGGCAATGGGCGCCTTTTGCTCCCTATCCTTATTTTTATTCATATTAATTTTATTAATTAAACTTAGTCTGTCTTAAAAATATATTTTTATATTTATGTTTATGGGTTTCATTAATAACAATATAACAATATAACAATATAACGATATAACTATATGAGCCATAAAAGTTAATATTATATTATTTGAATTTATCATGTTGCATTATAACTATAAAAAACTATATGAGGGAGGATATATAGCAGCTTCATTGTATTGCTATAGCTCAATACGGCAATGCGGTGAATTTTTGCTATTAATTGCTTATGAGTAAAAAAAATATTTTAATTTTAGCGGTATTATTTTTGATAATAGTAACCGGCATCATTTTTTTCATTAAAATAAGAAATAAAAATGCCGAAGCGGGAATTTTTGTAAACAAAATTAACAAAAAAATATTAAAACCGGTTAATATTTCAAAAACCAATTATAAGAATTACATTTTTAAACTTCCCACAGGAAGATTTATATCTCCTATAGGGTTATTAAATAAAACCCCCAATTTTTCAACAAACGTTGCAGCGTACGGAAATTATATTGCAGTTGTAGCAAACGGCGCAACTTTTTTTCAAACCATTACGATATATAACAAAAAAACTCTTAAAGAAGTAGCTCAATACAGAGCTTATAAAGAAAAAAAATTTAAAAAAAGAAAATTTAAAAAATTTAAAAAAATTATATACAATCCAAAAAAAGCGCATCATTCAAGTTTGAATAAAGCATTCAGCCAGATGGTATATGCAAAAAATAAAAATCAGGATCTTTATCAGGGAATTGACTTCGCGTCAAACGGCATTCTTTATGCGGCAGGCGGCGGAGTGAATGACGTTATAGCACTTAAGATTGGGAAAAACGGTAAATTGCAAGTAATAAAAAAATATCGCCTACAATGGCAGCCGTTTCCTAAAAATCAATATCCATACCAGTATCAAGGACATCAATATCGTAATCATAAATCATACTTGTTTTATCCTGACAGCATAGCAGTTTCAAAAAACAATAAAGATTTATATGTTACGGGTTTGCTTTCAAATTCCGTTGCTAAAGTTAATTTAAAAACGGGTAAGGCGAGTTATGCAAACGCAGGTTCTTATCCTTTTGATATTATACTGGCAGACCACGGTAAAAGACTGGTAGTTTCCGACTGGGGCTCCGATAGCGTTACAGTATTAAATGCGACTAATTTAAAACCTGTCGGAAAAATTTTGGTCGGTAAAAAATTATCGCCTTTAAGCTATTCGCCAGGTGTCAATCCGACGGGGATGATACAACTTGCCGGTACTCCGGATGTATTTGTAACCGATTCAAACAATGATAAAATTTTCGAGTTCAATTCGCAAAATTTAAAAGTTATCCGTATATTTAACGATGCGCCTTATCTACACGCTCCTTATGGCAGCTATCCCGACGGCGCAGCTATTTACAAAGGCTTTATGTATGTAGTAAATGCAGGCAATAATGATATAAGCGTTTTTAATATAAAAACAGGAAAGCAGGCAGGATTAATTCCTACCGCATGGTATCCTACTTCCATAATTATCAGCAAAGGCAATATTTATGTCACCGACGCCAAGGGCTTAGGAAGCGGTCCTAATATTCATTTCCAGTGGGTCGGCGATATGATGGAAGGGGCTGTTGAAAAAATATCTATAAATAAAGTTATGCCGCAGCTAAAATTTTGGACAAAAGTTGCTTTGCATAATGACCTGTTTAGTCTGTCTCAAAGAGAAAAAAGAAAACTTGCCGATGAAAAGATCGATAAATTTTTGAGAAAACATATAAAACATGTAGTATTTATCCTCCGTGAAAATAAAACATTTGATGAAGACTTAGGAGATTACTCAAGAGCAGGGAAGTGGGCAGACCCGCATCTTGATTTATACAATAAAAAGGAACTGCCTAATTTATATAAGCTGGCAAACGATTACGCGCTGTTTGTCAATTTTGATGCCGACGGCGAAGTAACGGCGCAGGGGCATCAGTGGACGACAGGAGCATCCGATTCCGATTTTGTTCAGAGAACATGGCCGCAGTATTATTCCGGAAGAGGATTAATAGGCAATCCGGGGTGGACGCAGCCTTTAAGACCGCTGAATTTAAAAGACCATTATAGATATATGCCTATATACGATAGTTTATTAAAATTAAAACACTGGTCTAATCCGTGGATAAGTTATCCTTACGGACTATATATCTACAACGATATGCTAAAGCATAATACGTCTTTTGAGGTATTCGGCGAATTTGTTTCACGTAACAGAATAGGAAATATTTTACCTGCTATGAAAAAACATATTGATTTATCTTCTTACGGTTGGGATAGATTTATTCTTGATACCCAGAGGGCTAAAGTCTTTTTAAATTTTGCTAAGAAGAGAATAAAGCATAATAAATTTCCGTCTTTTGTTTATATATGGCTTCCCGATGACCATACGGCAGGCAGCAGACCCTGTTATTATACGCCGGATTATTACGTTGCAAATAATGATTACGCGACCGGCGAAATAATTGACTATTTATCTCATTCTCCTATATGGAAAAATACGCTGGTATTTATTACCGAAGATGATGCTCAATCTGGAGCTGACCATATAAACGCTCACAGGACTTTTGCCGTTATGATTTCGCCGTGGGTAAAAAAAGGGGTTTTAATAAAGAAATTTTATTCGCAGATAAGTATAATCAAGACAATAGAAGCTATATTTAAAATTTCTCCTATGTCTCAATGGGATGCTAACACGCCGGTTATTAATACAGGCTGGACGAATAAACCCGATATGAAACCTTATAATGTGGTCAAGATGCAGGTTAAACCGGCATTGAATCCCGGAATATGCAAAAGCTATATTGATAAGATGCGTTTAAAATTAGGAAAAGCAGGTTTATGGGAAGCTCCTGCAAATATTAATAATAAAAATATAGATAATAAAAATAAACAATTAAGAAAAGTAAAAAGGACTGACAATAAATATGTAAATAAAAAAATATCCAGTAATAAAAATAAGTTAAAATTAACAGAATTTAAAGAAGCATATAATAATAAATATCAAAAAAATGCGCATAAAGCATATAACGATGCTAAAAATCTTAAGAACAGCGGAAAAATCATTAAAAAAGATGTAAATAATAACAGCGCAGAATATTATTCTCCGACGTCATTACTAAAAATAAGCGGACCGGAACAATTTAAACAGGAATGGATTGCATCTAAGGGTTTAAAATCATATAAAAAAGTTATAGCATACATAAAAAAATTAGCGAAAAAAGAAGGAGCTCCAATAGGCGACATTTTAGCCGGAGCAAGTCCTGATTAAAAATATAATTGCGATATCGTAAAGTAAAGTGCGGCGCTCAGTGATGAAGACGGGGTTCATCACTGAGCGAATTAGGAAATAAAATTAAATATAACGAATATTTAAAGATAATAGACATAAGACATAATTTGGATACCGATTCTAAATAGTTACAAAAT
>JAKAFU010000013.1 GCA_021825865.1 bacterium | reverse complement strand
TTCCGATCTATGCTTATATTCTGAGGTATATAAAAAAATAGGCCCTGCAATGATC
The DNA here is from genome assembly GCA_021825865.1 of bacterium. Classification (GTDB taxonomy): domain Bacteria; phylum SZUA-79; class SZUA-79; order Acidulodesulfobacterales; family Acidulodesulfobacteraceae; genus Acididesulfobacter. The sequence continues at coordinate 44,009 of JAKAFU010000013.1, read as the reverse complement.
AGTTCTTTCGCCCATATTAATTCTATTATTTCCATACCTGAAGAAACTACTGAAATTAAGGCATTTGAGGATGTTAATATATATTTTATTTAATTAATTCAATAACTGTTTATTTTATTAATATTAATAATTATCCGGCCTACGGTTAATTTATTTATATTTATTTATATTTATATGACCAAAAGAGAAAAAAGAATTTTAATTGTAGATGATGAAGAAAGTATAGTTTTCGTATTAAAGAAATTATTAGAAGACGAATTTATCATTGACACTGCATCAGAAGGGCAAGCGGCGCTTCAGCTTATAAACGAATATAATTATTTTGCCGTTTTTCTTGATATAAGAATACCTAAGATTAACGGTATGGAGATATTATCTTATTCAAGAGAACTTGCGAATCCCCCTAACGTTATAATAATGACCGCTCAAAATACTATGATAAATGCCATAGATGCTATGAAAAAAGGTGCATACGATTATATAACTAAACCGTTCGACGTGGAAGAAATAGTAGGAATAATCAAAAAAATAAGAAAAGATGAAATAGATGCATTGCCGCAAAACAATACTAACATAAAAAATATTGATATTCTTGATTCTCTATTGGTCGGAAAATCTAAGGTGATGCAAGAAATATTTAAAACTATAGGAAAATTATCACACAACAGCCTGACTGTTTTGATTCTCGGAGAATCAGGCACGGGGAAAGAATTAGTCGCAAGAGCAATACATCTAAATAGTTTACGCAATAAAAAACCGTTTATAGTAGTCAATACTCCTTCAGTTCCTTTTGACCTGTTAGAATCCGAACTTTTCGGCCATGAAAAAGGGTCATTTACCGGCGCAAATGAAAAAAGGGAAGGGAAATTCCTGCAGGCAAACGGCGGTACAATTTTTCTTGATGAAATAGGTGATATGCCTCTTGACCTGCAGGCAAAATTACTAAGAGTAATCCAGGAAAAAGAAGTAGAACCGGTCGGCTCAAATAAATCAATTAAAATAGATGTGAGAATTATAGCTGCAACCAACAGAAACCTGAAATCAATGATAAAAGAATCTAAATTTAGGGAGGACTTGTATTACAGACTTAATGTTATAGAAATTACTCTTCCTCCTCTGAGAGACAGGAAATCAGATATTCCGGTTCTTGCAAATTTTTTTATAGAAAAATTTGCAAAAGAATTAGGCATCTCAGGCAAACAGTTAAATGAAGAATCTCTTTCTTTTTTACAATCTCATAATTTTCCGGGCAATATTAGAGAGCTGGAAAATGCTATAAGAAGGACAATGATTATGTCTCACCATTCAACGCTTACCCCAGAAGATTTCTATGATATTATTAACCCTGACAACATAAACAGTTCAAAACCTTCAGACAAAAGAAATAATGATTCTACACCATTCGAAGATATAATAAGACAAAGAATAAAGAACTATCTTGAAAAAATTAAAGATACAAATTTAACCGATGTTTATAAAACAATAATAGGAACGACAGAAAAAATTGTTATAGAAGAAATTCTTATTTTATCAAAAAATAATCAGATAAAAGCTTCTAACTTATTAGGTATAAATAGAAATACATTAAGAAAAAAAATAAAAGAATTTAATATCTCAAAAAAAATTATTTGAACTAAATAATATTAATACAATAAGTAGAAGCAAAGCTCGGTACAGTATATTGCGATAACAATACCATCTGAATATAATACAACATGCTAAAACAGCGTACATCTTCAATCTATATTATTTATTATTGCCGCTGTTAAGTAATCTCTTAATATGCCGTCTTACTTATTTAAGAGTTATGCTTAATCTGTTCCGCTTGTTTTGAGATAAATTCCGGATGAGCAATTTTTAGCTTCCATCAAAGTATCAAATAAAAGTTCTATATCAAATAAAAATTTTAATTTACCTCTTTCAATGTTTAAATATTCTTCTGCTTCATTAAGTTTTTTAATATTTTCATCTATATAATCAAGCTGCTCCTTTAGCTCCTGCTCATCAAATTCATCCGCAGCCTCTTTCAATCTTTTTTTTCCTATGAGCATAATATTTTTAATCGAGGAATGGTCGAAAATATTATTTTCGATTTGGCTTCTTTTTTCGAGCATAGTTTTATAGTTTTCGAGATCTTTACCAAGTTTTTTTGCAATATTTTTAACTTCATTAATTAACAATTTAATCTGTTTAGTATCCATATAATTGCCGGCTTTAAAATCATTAAAAAAAATAGGGTAATCGCTCTCATTAATTATTTTTCTAAGATGCTCTTTGTAGGATAAAAAATATTCTTCTCTGCTAAAATTAACAATCTTGAACATTTCACCCTTTTTATTTTTTATTTGAAGATAAATATCCATTTTTACACCTCCCCTTCATTATTTTATATGTATTATATTATATATTCTATCTTGATTTTACAAAATTATCATTATTAAATTAAATTGATATTTACTATTGTCTGCATATTATTTTAATATTAAAACAACTTTAATAAATAAAATATGATTTTTATCATCAAAGCTAAATTTATAAATTATATTTTTAAAAATTTACGGCTATATTTGTTTTTGTCGTAAGGATTAATATGAACCATGACATCATTTATATAAGGATTTAACATAATAAGTTCATCTTTCGCCGTTTCTGCAATATCATGCGCCATTTTTACGGTTAACGAAGAATCAACCTCTATATTAACGTCAACATATATATACGGGCCGGATTTCCTTACCCTGAGATCTGTTATGTCTTCTATTCCTTTAGTGTTTTTTATAACTTTCCGGATTCTTGCGACAACCGAAGCGGGGGGGCTTTCATCCATAAGATTACCGACAGATTCTTTAATTAATTTTATAGCCAGTCTGAAAATAAATATACTCACTACTAAACCTGCAAGAGGGTCCATAAAAGTGTAGCCAAGTCTTGCCGACACTATACCTATTACAACTGCGGCAGATGCCATTACATCGCTTTTGTGGTCATAGGCAGTTGCGATAAGTCCTGTTGATTTAAGTAAATGACCCCATTTTAACGTCCATAAATAAAGTATCTCTTTTATAATAATAGTTGCAAGCGCAACAAATAACGTATCAATAGCGGGTTTTTCTGAAACACCGTAATATAACTTTAATGCAGATATGGCAACAACAAAGAAACCAAAACCGAATAAGATTAACGCTACTATAAAAGTGGCAATCATTTCAGCTTTTGCATGACCGTATGGATGTTCCTTATCCTGCGGTTTTTTTGAAATTTTAAAAGATATATATACAACAAAGCCGGCAAAAATATCCGCAAGAGAATTAAACCCGTCTGCGACAAGAGCTTCCGATTGCCCCGTTATTCCAACAATAAATTTTAATACTGTTAAAACAACGTTTACGGCAATACCTATATAAGATATTAAACGTAATTTAACAAATACCTGTTCTCTGTTTAAAAAAGCTTTCAAGATATTATTTAACCTTAATATAAATCTTAATATAAAATTAATAAATAGTTTATATTATAACAAAAGATTTGTAATATTGGCAACAAATCAAAATAGCTAACTTTAGTTTCCATTTAGCTAAAATACAAAACAGCGCAAAAACTGATAAAAATTTGACAATGATAAAATTTTGTTTTAGAATTAATATCATTCTTTAAAAAGAATTAAATATAATTATTATAAATAATTAAATTATGACAAACGATAATTCTGTAAAAGGCAATATATTAGTAATAGACGATGAAATAGATCTTATAGAATTATTAAAATACAATCTCGCAAAAGATGGCTACAATATTCAATTTGCTTTAAACGGCTACGATGGCATACACTTCGCCGAATTAACAAAACCTGATTTGATTATCCTTGATTTAATGCTTCCTGATTTAACAGGATATGAGGTTTGTAAACGAATTAAAGCTAATAGCGCAATCAGCGCAATCCCTATTATATTTTTATCTGCTAAGCAGGAAGAGGTGGACAAAATCCTTGGATTCGAAGCCGGCGGAGAAGATTATATGACAAAACCTTTTTCAGTAAATGAACTTATTGCAAGAATAAGGGCTATCTTCAAGAGAACATATATAAATACGTCAAATCGCCTGATTGACATAGACAACGGAAAGATGCCAAAACAAAGTGAATTTAGTTTTAAAAATATAACCGTTAATGTACCAAAGCATAGCGTAACAGTTAAAAATCAGGAAATAAAACTGAGTCCTACCGAATTCAAACTGCTTGTATTTTTGATGACTTATGCAGGGGAAGTTTTTTCAAGAGAAAAATTATTAGACAACATATGGGGCAATGATTCATTCGTCGAACCAAGAACAGTAGACGTACATATCCGCAGACTCCGCTCAAATATTGAGATAGACAAAACCGTTAAATTTATAGACACCGTAAGAGGCGCAGGTTATAGATTTGTCAACGAAGATTAATAATTTTTTCTTTAGTTATGGAGAGTAAGTATATTGACATCTTCGCTATATTGTTATTTAAATATTTTTACTTTATTATCCACGATTTTTATTTTTTCGCATGAAACTAATTCAATAACTTTAATGTACATTTTATGTTCTAATTTGTGAATTTTTTCTTCTAGAAGTTCAACGGTATCATTCTCCTCAATAATAACGGGTTCCTGAAGTATTATCGGACCTGAATCTATTGCCGGTATTACAAAATGTATGGTAACACCGGTTATTTTTACTCCGTAATCGAAAGCGTCTTTAATAGCATTTTTCCCTTTAAAGGCAGGCAATAACGAAGGATGAATATTTATTATTTTATTTAAATTTTTTAATACAAAATCATCAGATAATATCTTCATAAAACCTGCAAGTATAATATAATCAATTTTATATTCATCAACTATACCCGCTAATTCTTCTTCAAATGAAGCTCTTTCGGCTGTTTTGCTGAAAGGAATGCAGTATAACTTTATATCCTTGTTAATATTTTTTACTTTATTGAGTACCGGAGCGTCTCGGTTATTGCATACTAATGCTTTAATGCTAATATTGGATAAATTTGAATCGGATAAAGTATTTTTATTTGAAAAATGATTAATTATATTAACAGCATTTGTTCCGTTGCCTGAAGCGAGTATTATTATATTTTTATGACAATTTTTCATATTTTTACTTTTATTTTTATTTTTAATAAAATTTAATTCCTTTTATTGCAATATTCCTGAGCGTTAACGCACAGACATAAATATTATAGTATTATTGTTAAAATATTCTCCGGCCGTATAGTATATATAATGTATAATTTTTTATTTTAAATAAATTTTACTTTAATCCCTGTTTCCATATAATCAGACTTAACAATGTTCCCTATTTTAAATGATTTATATGATTTTTTATTTCGGTTGTCTGTAAAATTCAACTTATTAAAATTATTGATAAAGTTAATAACTTGAACTTCAAAATCTTTATTAACTACTATTATCATACCGATTCCGCAATTAAAAACTTTATAGAATTCAGCTTCCTCTATTTTTCCGTTTTCTTTTAGTATATTAAAAATCTCGGGCTGCTGCCAGGAATTTTTATCAATTTCGGCTATCACCCCCTCCGGAACAATCCTTTTCAGATTTTCAGGAATACCCCCTCCGGTAATATGCGCTATGCCTTTAATATTCAGTCTTCCTTCAAATTTTTCTACCAATTTGCCGACGAGACCCGAATATATAATAGTCGGCTCCAATAAAGCATCCGCCAGCGTTGTGCCGTCGCTTAAAAATTTATCGTCAATACTTAAAGACATCAAATCAAATACTATTTTACGCGCCAGGGAATAGCCGTTTGAATGTAGACCGCTCGAAGCAATGCCTACGATGGAATCGCCTTCTTTAATGTTAAGACCGTTTATAACTGAATTTTTGTCAACTATACCCACGGCAAATCCCGCAAGATCATACTCATTATTTTTATAAAAAGAGGGCATTTCCGCCATTTCTCCGCCTATTAAAGAACAGCCGGCAATTTTGCATCCTTCCGCAATACCTATAATAATTTCTTTTATAGCCGCAGGATTCAGTTTGGAGGTAGAAATATAATCTAAGAAAAAAAGCGGTTCTGCTCCGAGACAGGCTATATCATTGACGCTCATAGCTACAAGGTCAAGCCCTATTGTATCATGCTTATTTGCGTCAAAAGCTATTTTCAGTTTTGTCCCTACACCATCGGTACCTGATACTAAAATAGGCTCTTTATATTTTAAAATTAAGTTCGAAAGAGAGAATAGAGAACCAAACGACCCAAAATTATCTACAACTTCATCTCTGAAAGTGCTTTTCACTATATCTGATATTGAATTAACCGCAATTTTTCCGGCTTCTATGTCCACGCCTGCATTCTTATAATCCATTATTATTAATATCCTCAAGGAGTAAAATTAATTTTGATAAAATTTGAGCTTTGTAAGAGTACAATTTTAAAAAATAGACGGCTATTTATTTTTTAAATATAATATAAAAATTAAACTATAAAAGCAAATCTAAATATATAAAAAATTATAAAAAAATTTAAAAAATATTATCAACAAACATTTCAGATGAAAACTCAGATATATCGTCTATTGTTTCGCCTGTTCCTATAAACCTGACAGGAAGGTCTAATTTTGAAATTGCATCTATGATTATACCGCCTTTCGCAGAACCGTCAAGCTTGGTTATTATTATACCTGAAACATCGATTATTTTTTTAAACTGTTCTATCTGCGCAATAGAATTTTGTCCTAAACTGGCATCTATGACTATAATAGTTTCTTGCGGCGGAATTCCGGCAGCTTTAGAAATAGTTCTTTTAATTTTAGCAAGCTCATCCATTAAATGTTTTTTATTATGAAGCCTTCCGGCCGTATCAACTAATAAGACATCAAAATCTTTTTCTTTAAGCATTATAGATGCGTCATGCGCCACCGAAGCCGGGTCCTGATTTTCTTTCCCGACTACCACCGGAATACCTGTTTTTTCCCCCCATATTTCCATCTGTTCCGTGCCTGCCGCTCTGAATGTATCGCAAGCCGCAATTAAAACATTTTTCCCTTCATTCTTATAAAAATTCGCCAGCTTTCCGACAGTCGTTGTTTTGCCTGCGCCGTTTACTCCGACAATTAAGAATATTGTTTTTTTATTATTAAAATCAATAGGAGGAAAATCTTTAGATATTTTATCTTTAACGACTTTCTTTAAGGCGCTCTGAATTTTATCGGGATTCAATTCTTTTTCTTTTGCAACCGTTTTTCTTAAATCTTCTATTATTTCGTTTGATGCCTCAAAAGAAATATCTGATGTTATTAGAACTTCTTCTATTTTTTCTATATAATTGTCATCAAGTTTTGAGGAACTGAATATAGCATTGAACTTTTCAGAAATACTATTTTTAGTTTTTTTTAACGCCTGACCAAAATTTTTAAATTTATCAAAAATTTTCATTTTTGGAAACTCCTTTTTAATATAAGTTAACTATACCATGCGTACTTATTATCATAACCGGTTCAAATTTTCTTTAATTATTCAATTAATAGTTACTGAAACAATCTTAGAAATACCGGGTTCTTTAGCCGTAATTCCAAAAATATAATTGCCTATTTCCATAGTTTTTTTATTGTGCGTAACAATAATAATCTGCGATGAATTAGAAACTTCTTTTATTAATTTATTAAATCTGGCATTATTTGCATCATCTAACGGTGCGTCAACCTCATCTATAACACAAAACGGACTTTTTTTTATTAGAAAAATAGCAAAAATAAGGCTAACCGTAACCAGTACTTTTTCACCCTGCGACAGAAGGTTAAGCCCCGATAATTTCTTCCCCGGTATCTGCACATTTATTTCTATCCCTGCAACATCTGCTGCACTGTCGCCGTTTATATCGGAATTTGACGCGATATTGTCAGATAAAAAGTGCTCGCCGTCCATATTGCCTGCGGCAGGCGAACTTTTATGCCTTACACTCACGATATCGGTATGCCCTCCGCCAAATAGGTAATTAAAAAGTTCATTAAATTTTTCTTTAAATTTAGTCATATCAGAATTAAATTTTTCTCTTGAGACAGTATCTAATTTTTTTATTATATCTTCTAATGATTTTATTGATTCATTTAAATCATTATTTTGCGACGATAAGAAGCTAAGTCTATTTAATATCTCTGCATACTCTTCAGATGCGTTCATATTAATATTACCTGCACCGTCTATTTCATTTTTAAGTTTAATAATAGTTTTTTTAAGCTCAGAATCATTGATATCGTAAAACTTATCGCCTGTTTCTTTAAATTGAACAATATATTTTTCGGTTTCCTCGTCTGTAAAACCGTAAACATTCAGTTCATTAAGTTTTTCTTCAAACATTTGAATATATGTTAACGAATTTTCTCTTTTCTTTTCAGTATCATTTTTTTCACGTCTTAATTTTTCTGAAATTAAATTTTTTTCTTCAATAGTAATTTTTATTTTTTCTAAATCAGAATCAAGCTGTTTGATATCATCGCTAACTTTAATTAATTTTATATTAAGTTCGTCAATCTTATTTTTTTTAACAAAAATGTTTTTTTCAATTGCTTCAACAGTTTTATTTAAATCATCTATTTCGTTTTTTATCTTATTATACCTGAAAATTCCGCTTTTAATACTTGATTCTATATTTTTTATTTCTTTATCAAGGTATAGCAGATTATTTTCGGACGACGACAATTCAATCCTTAATCTTACCTCTTGTTCTTTTATTTCCTCATATTCGTCTTCATAAGCTATTAATTTTTTGTCAAGTTCCTTTTTTTCTACATTCTGCTCGGATAAAATTACTTCTAAGTTTTCCAGCTCATGCCGAGATTGCTCAGTTTCATCTTCCAGCTTATTTTTATCTGCCTTTATATTTTCCAGTTCTTTTTTGAGAATATTTAATCTTTCTTTGGATTTAATGATACGTCCATTTATATGTTTTATATCGTTTTCTTCAGTTATCTTCAGGATTTTATTAGACTGAACAGCGGCTTTAATATTTTCCGTCTCTTTATTTATTTCTTTTATGTTCTTTTCTTTAATTAAAATTTCTGATTTTTTTTGATTAAGAACATATTCCGCCGCGGAAATATTTGCTTTTAATTGCGCTAATTTATTTTTATTTAATAAAATATTTTCGTTTTCAGTTTTTTTATCCTTCCCCGCCTTAATAAAACCGGATGATAAAAAGATAGTTCCGTCGTGCGAAACAATATTGATTTCCGGAAAACAACCTTTATTCTTTATATAATCATACACTAAATCGGTATTCTCTGTGTAATAAAAATCGACGGCTAACTTTTCAACTATAGTATTGTTAAATATTAAATCAAATCCGGCATCGTCTTTATTTTTCTTATTTTTGTTATCATTGTTATTTCTATGAACTTTATTTTCCGCAGCTGCCGTGTTGCTTTCGCTGTTATTATTGTTGTTATTGTTTATATTGTCATTATGTTTTTCAATAAAATTTATTTTAATTTTATCTCTTAGCGGCAGCAGTTTTAAGTTATCTATTAAATTTTTAATTTCATATCCTTCACCGTCCGCATGACAACGAACGTCACCACCGTTGTTAATGCCGGCAAATTTATTATTATTGACGGCATTCTTTAAGACATATAATTTAGCTGCTCCGGAGTCGTTTAAATTTAAATATGCTGCCGCATTTCTTGCATCTTCAATATCTGTAATTAATATTGTTTCTAATTTATCCCCTGCCGCTTCCCATATTATTTTTTCATATCCGTCTGAAACTTCTAAAATATCGCCTAGACTTCCCAATATATTAAATTCGTCTGATTTGTCTAAAAGTTTTTTTGAACCCTCGGAAAAACCTTCATGCTGTTCTAAAAACTCTAATAATCTTGATTCACGAGATTTTAATTCTATTAATTCTTTTTCATATTTACCGTACACGCATCCTAATTCTTCTGTTTGTTTGACGGCTATACCTAATTCTTCATTTTTTAATCTTAATTTGTTTTCTAATTCGTTTAATGTATATGTTATACTATTTACTAAATTATTTTTTGAACCCAGCAAATCTTCGTCGCCCGCTATTTCTTGTCTAACCTTATTTATTAACTGTTCGGAATTTGAAATTCTCGAAGAATAAGCCGTAATATTTTTTTGGTTAAATGCTATTTTATTATTCAGCATCTGAGAGCGCTCGACGGTCTTTAGAATATCATCGTTCAAGATTTCAATCTCATTTTTTATTTCTTCCGTATATTTTTTCTTTTGCTTTATTTCATTGTTTATAGATGAAGCCGCTTCTTGATTTTTTTTAAATACCGATTCGGATTCATCTCTTTTATGTTTTAAGTCTTCTAATTTTAAAATATTTCTGCTTTTAAAGCTTTCGCTTTCCTTTAATTCATTTTCTTTCTTTATTTTTTCTGCGTTTAACATTACTGATTTTTCTTCGGCATGCTTTATGTCGGAATTTATTCCTGATATTTCTATAATAAGCTCATTTTTACTATCGGTCTGCAGTTTAAATTTTTCATTAAGTTCATTAAAATAAGTTTTTTCTTTTATTATTAAATTTTCGTTTAAAATTAATTGACTATCAAGATTTTGAATGCCGGCATTAAATTTTTCGACAGCCTTTTCATTTTCATCTATAGATGAAACTGCCTTACTTCTTGCTCTGTCATATAAAATGAATTCGCAGTATCTTTTTTCTTCGCTTATTTTCTTAAACCTTTCCAGTTCTTCCGATTGCTTCTTTAAAGCCTTTTCTTGTTTTTCAACCTCACTGTAAATATCTTGAATCCGGGCTAAATTTATATTTGTATTCTCTAATTTCCTTAGTGCAATTTTTTTCTGGTTCTTAAATTTTACAACTCCCGATGCTTCCTCAAAGAGCAGCCTCATCTCTTCAGGTTTATAATTTAATATGGAACTTATCTTGAGAGGGTCCAGAATAGAATAAAATTTGAACGATATTCCGCTTTCAATAAAAAAATTGACATATTCTCTGTACGGCACAATAATGCCGTTCAGCCTATATTCGCTTTCTCCGTCTTTATAATACCGTCTTTCCGCCGCAATTTCCGGAAAATCTTTATATCTGAAATCAATCTCGCCATTGTTCAAGAATACCCCTTTTGCAACTGCGGCGGCAGAGGCTTTTTTTGATTTTGAAGCCGAACCGTTAAATACAAGTTCGTTCATATTTTTAAGCCGCAATTCTTTTAAATTTTGCTCTCCTGCGATAAACCTGATAGCATCAACGATGTTGCTCTTGCCGCATCCGTTAGGTCCCACAATTACGCTAATCTTTTCGTCAAACTGTATTTTAGCTTTATCCGGAAAAGTTTTAAATCCCTGAAGTTCAATGTATTTAAGTTTCATTATAAATTTATTAATAATTTAAACCATACTATGCAAAAAAACAAACAAGCGCCGAAGCAGAAAATATAGCGGCGCTGAAAGAACTCATTACATAGTCTGTTAGTTTTACGAGGATAAATGAATTTTCTTCTGCCAATTTTAATTCTTCATCGGAAAAATCTCCTTCCGGACCTATAAACATGGCAATTTCTAAAGCGTTGTTCCCTTCTTTATTAATACCGCGGCTATCTGATGATAAATCCTCCGGCAAACAATTTTTTAAAAATTTATTTGAAGATATAGCGCCTATAAATTTGATATCAAATGCTGCACACAGGGGGAGCGCCTCTTTAAAACTGACAAGAGACGCTATTTCCGTCATTTTGTTTCTTCCGGACAATATCATTGACGATGCGGAAATTTTTTTCCACCTATCCAGCTTGCTTGAAAAATTTACGCTGTCAAGATGTCTCACGCACCTTTCTGTAATAATCGGATATATTGAGTAAATATCTAATTCGGCAATCTTTGCAATCATAACGTCCATCAAATTTGAAGCAATGAGCGGTAAAAAAAGATGAATTTTAACAGGTTTTTCCTTAAAATGTTTTACGGATAAAATTTTTACTCTGATGTTTTTTTTTGAAATATAATTTATAATTCCGTTATATAACGCTCCTGAACCGTCATAAAGTTCAATCTCTGAAGCGCTCTCTAATCTTAACGCCTTAACATGATTTAAGATTACGGGCAAATCTACTTCTTTGCCTATTAAATCCTCTGATAAAATATCTGAAACATAAAATCTATTGTGCATTATGTTTTGAATAAGATTATTTAAATTTTTATAAATTTGATATAACGCCCCAACAAATCACTATCATTTTCATTTTCGGCGATGCTGAAAGAATTGCCGGTAATAATATTTTTATAATCTGCAATATCCTTTTTATTAATTTCAAATTTAGGTTCTTTGATTGATAAAACACCGCTGCTTTTCAGAACTCTGTAAAATTCTTTAACTGCTTTCTCTTTTTCTTCAATTTCATGAAATGAATAGTAAAGAAATACTAAATCAATCTCATTATTTTTAATTGATTTTAAATCGGCTGCGTCTTCGGTTCTAAAACTGACATTGCTTAAAAAAGAATATTTTATTAACGCCTTATCAATCATTTTTTTTTGAATATCTATAGACACTACAGAACCTTTAACACCGACGGATTTCGAAAGATAATGCGTTATAAAACCGTTAGCAGCACCGACTTCAAGGACCTTCATTCCCGTTTTTACACCCATTAATCTTATTTTTTTTTCAGGATTTTCAATAAATTTTCTGGCTGGATTGTCTAATATAAACGAAAATACCGGATTAAACAGCGGATATGTTTTTAATTTCATAAATTTTTATTTTTTTATTGTTAAATTAAACTGTATATTATGTATGTTATATATTGTGATATTACGCTATTAAAATATTAACGTTATAATATTTGCAATATTATTATATCGGTCGGCAGCCGGCATTAAGATAGCTTATAGCTTATAACTTACTATAAATATCAACAGAACTCGCATATTATTTTTTATATATTTCTTTATATATTTATTCAGCCATATTCTATATTTCAATAAAATTAGGAAAAGAAATACCGGCGGACAATATAATCTGTATGCCGTTTTCTATAGTAATATTGGTCTCTATAATATCTTCTTTCTTTGCAATCATATTAAAACCTATATAAAGATGATTAGTCGGTATGTAAACCACATGATATAACTCGCCGTTTTCTTTTGTTCCGATACTTGTTTCAGAGGTTAAAAATCCATATACAAACTTGTTATTTTGATACCTTACCAGAACAAATTTTTTAAACGATGCCTTATCGGAAGAAAATATGTCAACCCATTGTTTAGTAGATTTATATAAAAGATTTACAAGCGGAATTTTTAAAATTCCTTTCTCAAAAAAATCTATGACATTTTTCCCTATTACATTCGTAACGAGAAAACCAAAAATAAATATAATTATAATAAACGGAATTAAACCTATATCCGGTATATATACATGAAAATAATGGTCGACAATTAATGAAAACGGATTAAACAATTTATTAATTTCCTCGAGAAGCCACTTGATGACAAATATTATTACCAAAAGAGGAATAATAATGGTCAACCCCGCCAGAAATCGTCTTTTTAGGTTAACGCTAAATTTTGAACTCATAAATTAATATGCCCATCGTATTTCTATATTTATTTTTGTTTTAGTTTATTAAATTTATTATATAAACATTATATAAACGTAGATAGGCGTTTTTTATTAAAAAATATAATAAAAAAACGCCTATCCTGACTAAAAGTTAGTCTTTAAAATTACAAATCAGAATTTAATTATAACGACTTAATATAAATTATAATGACTTAATATAAGCTACTAAAGCCTTAAGCTTTCTGCCGCTTAAGCCCGGACCTTTCAATGCCATTTTGTCGCACATATTAAGTTTTCCGGCAAGGGTCATGTGCATATGGTGCATCTTATTAAATGCCGCTATTTTCTGCGCTGCATTCTTAACGGTCATAATAATCATACCTCTGCCGTGTATTCTTATATATGTATCGGCACTGTACACGTGGCAGGTGGCGCATGAAAAACCGTTAGTACCTATTGATGAGGAATAAAACAGCTTTTTTCCAAAAGCTATAAGTTTTGCCTGTTTGGCACTTATTTTAGGCTGCTGCATTGTTTTATGCGTCATCGTCGCTGCGCCTGTTTTTGCAGAAGCTTTTTTAACGCCCATTGCATTTGCGGAATTTAAAGGTAAATAAATTAATAACGCAGCCAGAAAAAGAACCGGTACTAAAAATTTTTTCATAGTAACCTCCATAGATTATTTTAAATTTAAATTATATTAGTTTATATATTTTACAGACAACTGCATTATTATATACTATTATAATTATATTATATACATAAACTAAAATTTTTCAATATAAACAATGTGTATATATTTATTTATAATAAATAATTCAAATAATAAAATATCCTATATCGTAACAATATTTTTTTAAAGCGTCTTGCCAATGTCTCAATTCAATTTTATAATCCAATTTAATTTTGCTGCAATCGAGTCTGCTATTTACAGGTCTTTTAGCAGGTCTGACAAATTTATCGGATGAAACCGGAACAATGGCACAATTAGTTCTTTTAAATATTTTTATGATTTCTGCCGCAAATTCATACCATGAGGTATAACCCGCATTAGTCAAATGATATACCGCATCATTGCCTTTATCGTTAATAATTATATCCCTGATTGCAAATGCGACATCTTTAGTGTATGTCGGCGAACCGAACTGGTCATCTACAACCTCTATTAATTTTTTAGTTTCTGCCAATTTTAATATTGTATTAACAAAATTTTTGCCGTTTTTGCCATAGAGCCACTGGGTTCTTAATATAATATAGCTTGCTTTTGAATCTTTAATCGCATTTTCGCCTTTTAATTTTGATAGGCCGTATTCGTTCACAGGAACAGTATCGTCGTTTTCATTATACGGCTCATGCTTTAAACCGTTAAAAACATAGTCGGTGCTTATGTGAATCAGCCTTGCATCAATTTTCTTCGATGCAATTGCAAGATTTAATGCGCCTATGTGATTAACCTTATCGGCTTTTTCTTTTTCGGACTCTGCCAAATCAACATTTGTATACGCGGCGCAATTGACTATGTAGTTAGGCTTAACTTTAGTCAATACATCTACAACGTTATTTAATTCGGTAATGTCGAGATTTACGGAATTAAAATTATGAATTATAGTATTGCTGCCTCTTAAAGCGGCATTGACATCTATTCCCAGCATTCCGGTAGAACCTATAACAGCTATAATTTTTTGCATTTTCGTTACCTCATTTCATACATAGTCTTATAGTAATGTCTATAATCCCCTGAAATTATTTTCTTCCACCAGTCCTCATTTTCAAAATACCAGCTAATAGTTAGGTCTAACCCCTCATTTAAATTTAATTGCGGCTTAAATCCTAATTCTTCAGTAATTTTTGAAAAATCCATTGCATATCTCCTGTCATGTCCTGCTCTATCTTTGACATATTTAATTAACGATAAAGGCTTATTTAATTTTTTAAGAATTAAAGAAATAATGCCTATATTTTGCATTTCACTGCGCCCGCCTATATTGTAAATTTCTCCGAACCTTCCTTTCTCCAAAACGTCAAGCACGCCTCTTACGTGGTCATCTACGTATATCCAGTCTCTGATATTTTTACCGTCCCCGTACAAAGGAATATCTTTTCCGGTCAGTGCATTGATAATAGTCAACGGTATTAACTTTTCAGGAAACTGGTATTGGCCGTAATTATTTGAACATCTTGTGATTAAAACCGGCATATCGTAAGTATGAAAAAATGACATAACAAGCATATCGGCTGATGCCTTTGAAGCAGAATAAGGACTTCTGGGGGACAGCGGCGTCATTTCCGTAAATAAGCCGTCTTTTCCTAAAGAACCATAGACCTCATCCGTAGAAATCTGAAGAAATTTTTCTATTTTATGCTCAAGAGATAATTTAAGCAAATTTAAAGTCCCTTCAATATTCGTTTTTACAAATACTGACGGGTTTAAAATTGACCTGTCCACATGAGATTCCGCTGCAAAATTAACAACATAATCTATTTTATTTTTTTTAAAAATTTCTGCCAGCTCATCATTATTTGCTATATCTATTTTATAAAATTTATAATTAACCATTGTTTTTTCATCTATATTGCAAGGATTAGCCGCATAAGTTATACTGTCCGCATTTATAATTGCGATATCTTTCCTATGACTTGCCAAATATTTTATAAAATTTGTTCCGATAAAACCCAATCCGCCTGTTATAAGACATGTTTTCATGGTTTCAAACCCTCCGTTTCTTTTTTGAAAATGCAATATAGATAATTTTTTATGCCGAATAAAACCCTACCTTTTTTCGTTCCGCTGCAATATCGGAAAATATACATATTATTATAAAGAGATACCGCAAATTATATTAAATCATACTGCGTTTACCGATTTTAGCCTGTCATTAAGGATTAAATGCATAATTAGGCGACATTACGCTCATGCCGCTGGAGTTTAACCCCGGGCTGACCATATTTCCGAAACCGTAAGTCCCTATTCCCTTAAGCACCAGACCAAATGAAAAAGCCCACTGATGAAAATAAGGCATATTGGTATAACTTGCCACAAAACCCAAACAGCCGAGATTATACATTATTCCCACAGAATTAGAAATATCTTTGTGAATGGTAACATCGTAATTTTCAGCCAGATTCAGGCTGAATCCGTCAATAATATTTAAATTAGTGCTTAGGCTTGCATAAGACAACGTATTTGTCGGGGTAATAAGCGAAAGACTCTGCGGAAATATCGACGCATTGCTTGGATTAAACATATTTAATGCCCCGAGATAACCCTGAATATCATTAACTTCCGTATATCCTAATCCTAAAGAATCATTCCTGTAATCCGTAAGCTGCGTTCCTAAGTTATAATTATCAAAAATATAATCGTAATCATCGTAACTCCATGAGCCGAGGAAATATATATTGCCAAATGGATGGTATCTTAATCTGCCTATTATATCTGAATTTGAATTATTATAGTTAAAATAATTTACGGGATTAATAAAATTTCCTGAAAAAGAATGATACTGATATATATCAAATCTGAATAAATTTGATATACTGTTTTTGGAATAATTTTCAATATCCCAGTTAAATCCGTATTTAACGGCACTTTCAGGCGGTATATAATCCGTCTGGTCAAACAGAGGCAATCCCGATTGATTTACCGGTCTGATTAAATTATAGTTAATATAAGGTTTAACAAAAGAGATTGAACCGCTTCCGTTCTTACTATTTTCGTAATTTTTAAATAAAGTGGCGCTGCCGGCAACGCCGGCGTAGTAAATTTCTCTGCTTTGATTTGAATAATCTTCGTTTGTTTCTGCGTTTTTAATATCATCATAGCCGGTGTATCTAAATCCGGCCGAAGGAGTGATATTTATGCCGCCTAATAATTTTAGAGGCATATATAAATCAGGAAATATATCTAATCTGTTTGCGCTGTAATAGTCGGCACTCCTAAGAACGTTCAGCGATGAATTAAATTTTAAATATAAAGGAGCGAAATAAAATTTTCTAAGTTCTTCTTCCCCGTTTAGAGAAAATCTTGGATATTCGTCAACTGTAGCATAATTTGCGAAAAACAGGTTATCCAATCTTAAAAAATTCATCCTTGCGGAGAAACCGCTAAAATCCTTCGTTGCAGAAAAGTTAGAAGATAGCCTATTTTTAGTCATCTGATAAACATTTGTAGAAAAATCGGTGTAGAAAGCCGGATCGCTCGGGATATTCAAATTAGTCTTAAACGACATTCCGTCAATAAAATCTATATTATGAGAAAACAACAAATATCTTGTAAGGTTGGCCGACAGGGCAGTACTTTTGGCGTTATTGTTCTCATTCATGTAAAAACCGTATATAGAACCGTGCGAAAACTGATTCAGACTATATCTGTATTTCAATGAGTTTCCTATACCTAAAAAACTGTAATAATTTAAATTGTACGTAAGGTCCTGACTTTGACCAAGGTCAAAATAATATCCGTCGCCTGCCTGATAACCGGTAAGGCTGCTGTATCCGGCAGTGGGTATCAGCAATCCGGAAGACTTTTTTGTTTTAATAGGCATTACCATAAACGGAAAATACAAAACAGGCACATCATGTATGTAAAACAGCGAATTATATGAAAATGCATAATTGCCTACATATATATCTGAAAATGAAGAGTAGAGTTTCCACGAAGGCGTTTTCCTCCTGCATGACGTTATGTAGCCGTTTTGAACCTGATAAAACCCTTTAGCTTTATGTGTAATCTTTTGGCCATATATAAAAATATTTTTTTTTATATAATGTATATGCGAATCATAAATGTCTCCGTATCTATTTTTTAAATATACTTTTAACTCTTTGGCTTTAGTGACGCTGCCTTTAGAATACGCTACAACGTGACCCGTCGCAATTGCAAAACCTGTTTTGTAGAAATATACAACCTTATCGGCATATAACCGAAAATGGCGCCTCGTTATTAAAACATTTCCCGTAATAATATATTTATTATACTTTTTATAATAAATTATCTTATCGGCAGTAATATTAATCTTTGTTGTTTTTTCTGCGGCGTTCAAAGCATGAACGTTATTTGCCTTAAAAATAATAAAGCAGACAACGATTATAATGCCGGTTAATTTTATAATTTTATTATTTAAAAAATTTTGCATTATTTAACTTGAAATAGATTAAAAATAAATAAAAACAATAAATAAGAATAATACCGCAATAAATATTAGACAACAACAGATATGTTATAGATACCGCTAGATGTATCTATAATAGATACGGCTAAATGTCCGGCTGATTTTTCTTAAAGTCTCCAAGCAGATAAAGCGACCCGCACACCGCTATTACCCTGCGGCTGCCGCCGTCTGCCGCATTATATAGTTGAAATGCTTTATCCATAGCTTCTTTAATATTCGCTGCGGCATATGAACTATTAAAATATTTTAAATTGTCAGAATATTCTTTTAATAATTTTGAATCCATTGACCTTTCATTGTCAACATTTGAAAATATTATATCTGCCGTACAATTTGCATTAGCCGAATTTGACAATCGCCTGAGCATAGTTTTATAATCCTTGTCTTTCATTACTCCGAATACAAATATATAATTACTCTTTTTATAAATATTTTTTAAAGAACTGATTAAATTTTTTATTCCGTCAGGATTATGCGCTCCGTCAAGAATTACTGCTGCATTATTTATATTCAGGATTTCAAATCTTCCGGCGTTTTTAAAATTAGATATACCTTTTTTTACGCACTCTTCAGATAGATTCTTATTATAAATTTTATTTTTATAATATTTGAATAAAACTTCAATTGACAACAGCGCCACGGCTAAATTATATTTATGATATGATGCAAAAGAAGGCAATAATATATTTTCGAATGAGACATCGATTCCGTAATAATTATATATATTTTTTTGATGCGTTATTTTAATTAAGTTTGTAGAAAAATACTTAGCTTTTTTATGAATTGCTTCGTTTATTAAAATTTCTCTTATGGCAGCTTTTCTTTCGCCGGTTATAAAAATAGAATCTCTTTTAATAATACCGGCTTTATCAAGAGCTATTTTTTTATATGAATTGCCTAAAATTTCGGAATGGTCTATCGAGATATTGGTAATTATGGACAACAAAGGTTTAGTTATAATATTGGTAGCATCCAGCATACCGCCGAGACCGGCTTCAATAACGGCAATATCGACATTCTTTTCCTTAAAATATTTAAAACAGATAGCGGTAGTTAATTCAAAAAAACTATTGTTAAATCCGCCGTCCAAAAAATAATTTTTCAGTCTTTCTAAGTCGGCGTCGCTTATCTGTTTATCGTCAACGATTATCCTTTCATTAAATTTTAAAAGATGCGGCGACGTATATAGTCCGGTATTTAAACCATGCGCTCTTAAAATTTCATAGATAAACCTGCTTACCGAACCTTTTCCGTTAGTGCCGGTGATATGGATAAAATTAATATATTCCTGCGGATTATCTGCATATTTCAATAGTTTTTCGATACCGCTTAAACCGAAATTTATTTTAAATCCTTGTTTTTTGTATAATTTTTCAACTGAATCAAGATTGTGAATTTCGGACTGCATTATTAATTATTGATTAATAAAGTTAAGAGATTTTTAAGAGTGTTTTTTATATCTTTTCTTTCAACTATCATATCTATCATACCGTGTTCCAAAAGGTATTCCGCCCTTTGAAAACCTTCCGGAAGATTTTGATGAATCGTCTTTTCAATTACCCTCGGACCGGCAAATCCTATCAGAGCTCTAGGCTCGGCTATCATAACATCTCCTATGCTCGCAAAAGATGCCGAGACACCTCCTGTGGTCGGGTCGGTCAAAACAGATATATAAGGAAGATGCGTTTTCTCGTACTCTGAAATAACTGCTATGGTTTTAGCCATCTGCATTAAAGAAAAAATACCTTCCTGCATTCTTGCCCCTCCTGAAGAAGTAAATATTATGACGGGCAATCTTTTGTCAATAGCATACTCAAATGTTCTGGTTATTTTTTCTCCTACTATTCTACCCATAGAGCCGCCCATAAAATTAAAATCAAAAATAATGGACGCCGCTTCTATTTTTTCTATTAAACCATATCCCGCGACAGCCGCATCGGATAATCCGGTTTTTTTATAATCTTCCCTCAATCTGTCTTTATATTTTTTTGTATCTTTAAAATCTAAAATATCATTAGGTTTCAAATCATCAAACAAACGTACAAAACTTCCCTCATCAAAAACGATTTTGATTCTGCTTGCAGAATTTATCCTGAAATGATAATTACATTTTGGACACACTTCAAGATTCCTTTCAAGTTCTTTCTTGTAAATAATCTCGCTGCATCCCTGACATTTAACCCATAAACCTTCAGGAATGCCTCCTTGCCTATTAGCATCTTTTTGAGCTTTATCGTTTTTTTTTAATTTAAATAAATGCATACACGCTACAATATGTATATTATATTATATTACATTACATTAGTTACATCGCATATTCTGACATAATGATTGATGTGCTATTCATTAAATTTATTGCTTAATCTTATTTTTTTTAAAAATTTTTTACATAAGACTTGATTTGATACCGTAAGAAAATTCTGAAATACTTTTAATAATATTATTTTTATCGTTTAAATTATTTTCAATAAATTGGATGATTTTTGAACCTATAATAATTGCATCGGCATAATTTTTTATTTCTTCAGCCTGTTCAGGACTGGATATTCCAAACCCGATTCCGACGGGAATATCTTTAATATTTTTTATCTCTTCCACTTTTGAGCGCATTTCCGCAGGAAGACTTCTTCTCGCGCCTGTCACCCCTGTAACGCTGACATAGTATACAAAACCTTTTGCATACGAAGTAATTAGTTTAATTCTCGATATGTCAGAAGTCGGCGCCAGTAAAAAAATCTGATCTATATTTTTTTTGTCGATAAATTGCTTTAATTCAAAAGATTCTTCCGGGGGCAAATCAACGACAAGAACTCCGTCTATTCCGGCTGCCGAAGCGCTATCGGCAAATTCTGAAGTACGATAGGCAAAAATAGGATTATAGTAAGTAAAAAATATTACAGGGATTTCTGAGATTTGCCTTAGTCTTGCGACAAAGTTAAACGCATCAGCCATAGTTACGCGATTTTTTAACGCTCTTTCATACGATTTTTGTATAACTTTACCGTCTGCCATAGGGTCTGAAAAAGGATATCCCAATTCAATCATGTCTGCACCATTGGAGATTAATGCCTTTGCTATGTCAAATGAAGTTTTTATATCAGGGTCTCCAATTGAAATAAAGGGGATAAATGCAGTTTTCCCTGCTTTTTTATAATTTGCAAAAAGCTCATCTATTTTATTTATATTGTTCGCCATATTACTTTAATCCCCGTTCTTATCAATTAAATTTAACTATCATTTTTATTTCAATAAACTATTATTTATTATTTATTATTTATGTATTATTACAATGCCGGTCTTACACAATTTTATTTTCTGACATATAGCCTGATATGGTTTCCATATCCTTATCTCCTCTGCCGGAAAGATTTACAATAACTGTTTTACCCTTGATTTCATTTTTAATTTTATCGAGATATGCAATAGCGTGCGAACTCTCTATAGCCGGAATAATACCTTCTAATCTGCATAAAAGCTTAAATGCTTCTATTGCCTCTTTATCAGTTACGGTATCGTAAATTATTCTTTTTTTGTCGGCATAAAAACTGTGCTCAGGTCCTACACCAGGATAATCTAAACCTGCAGCTATTGAATGCGCTTCCTTGATTCTTCCGTCTTCATCCTGCAATAAATAGGTTTTATTACCATGAAGGACCCCCGGCTTTCCTCCTGATATAGATGCGGCATGCTTTCCTGTTTCCAAACCTAATCCGCCTGCTTCGACCCCGTACATTTTTATTTCTTTATATTTTAAAAAAGGATGAAACAAACCGATGGCATTACTTCCTCCGCCTATGCAGGCAATTAAAACATCCGGAAATTTGTCTATCAGTTTTAACTCTTTTAAAACTTCTTTTCCTATGACAGACTGAAAATCTCTGACCAGCTCAGGATACGGGTGCATTCCCGCAGCAGTGCCTATCATATAATATGTTGTCCTCACGTTTGTAATCCAATCTCTTATCGCTTCATTCATAGCGTCTTTCAATGTTGAAGATCCGGCATTAACCGGTGTCACCTTTGCTCCGAGCACTTCCATTCTTAACACATTCTGTTTTTGCCTTTCAATATCCTTGACGCCCATAAAAATTTCACACTCAATATCAAACAAAGCGCATACCGTTGCCGTAGCAACCCCGTGCTGTCCTGCGCCTGTTTCCGCTATTATCCTTTTTTTACCCATTTTGACTGCAAGTAAAGCCTGACCAAGCGTATTATTTAATTTATGCGAACCGGTATGATTCAAATCCTCTCTTTTGAGATATATATTGGAATCATAGAGCTTTGATAGTCTGGAGGCATAATAAAGCGGCGTCGGTCTTCCAGCATAATTTCTTAAATAATGTCTCAGTTCATCTTTAAACTCTTTATCGTTTTTAATTTTTTTATAAAATTCTTCCAATTCTAATATTGCCGGCATTAAAGTTTCAGAAATGTATCTTCCTCCGTATTCTCCAAAATGCCCTTTACTGTCTGGATATTTCATTTTATCTCCAACTATTTTATCAAAACATAGTTCATATTATTTACTATTATCGAATAATAACTTCATTTTATTATAATCTTTTTTTCCGGGAAATTTTTCAATTTTACTTGAAAGGTCAACGCCATAGGGTTTCAAATTATTATTTATATAATTTACATTAGCCGGAGAAACACCGCCTGCAATAATTTTATCAGACAAATCTAAATTTTTAATTATATTCCAGTCAAAAACCGTTCCGGTTCCGCCGTAAATGCCTCGTCCGGCATAAGTATCGAGTAATATGTTAACTCTTGAAGATTCATATAGATGCACTCTGTCTATGTCGGACTCGTTATGTATATGGACAGCTTTAATAATATTACGCTCATCATAGCCATTTTTTTTCAAATTTGCGATATAATCAGGCGTTTCGCTGCCTGAAAGCTGGATAATATCTATACCCGTTTCACGTATTATCTTATCCAAATCGGTTAAATCTGCATCGACAAATACCCCTGCCGTGAAAACACCGCCTTTTTTCCCAAAAAAATTTTTTTCTGAATTTAGACTAATATTATTAATTTCGGCGATGATCTTCTTTGCATTTTCAATTTCAATATTTCTCTTTGAGTTTTTATAAAAAACAAAACCTAAGCAATCAGCGCCTAATTCAACCGCATTAATGGCATCTTCTAAATTTGTTATGCCGCATATTTTAATCTTTATAGCCATGCTATATGAATACTGCCTGAGCAAATATTGTATATTATATATTATAATAATCGAATGCGATATTACTTATTAAATATAAATTAAATATCGGAATAATTGTCAACCGGATAAGGCTCTAAAAAATCTTTAATTTGTGATTCTACATCTTCAGACGTAACAAGGGCTTCGCCTATTAGAAAAGAATTTATACCGCGATGAATAAGCACCTCGATATCCTGCCGTTTATGTATCCCGCTTTCAGCGACTACTATAATGCCGGGGGCTATTTTTTTTGCAAGATTCATCGTTTTAGAAATATCAGTCTTGAAAGTGGTTAAATCTCTGTTATTTATTCCTATTATCTCGGCTCCTGATTCTAATGCAATATCTAATTCGTATTCATCTGAAATTTCCGTAAGCACATCCATAGACAATTCTTTTGCAAGCGAGAGAAAATTTAAATAATCTTCTTTTGAAATAGCTTTTAAAATCAAAAGAATCGCATCAGCGCCTATTATTTTCGATTCAAAGACCTGTATTTCATCTATTATAAAATCTTTTCTTAAAATTGGCAATTTTACCGCATTTTTCACTTTTATAATATCTTTCGGGTCACCCATAAAAAATTTTTTATCAGTAAGAACGGAAATAGCACTCGCGCCTGAATTTTCATACTTTTTTGCAAGCATTTCAGGTTTATAATCATGAATAAAGATTCCTCTTGAAGGAGATGCTTTTTTAAGTTCCGCGATTATGCTGCAAATTTTAAATGCAACCGCCTCTCCGTTGGAGCGCGGTTTTAGAGCTTTTTTAAAATTTCTGTCCTCATAAAAAGTCTCCCGTGCTTCTTTTATATAATTCTGTATATTTATTTTTTCTTTAAACTTTTCAACTTCAACTCTTTTATTATTTAAAATTTCGTCCAATATCACGAGTAAACTCCATATTATAATAAATTAAATCTTATAATTTTATATTTCATATCGGTTGTTCAAACCAAAAATATTCGCTATGCAAACATTATGCAGAGCGTTTATTACATGTTCTCTTATTACATTTTGCCGTTAGATATTTTTATAAATTCTTTCAGAGTTTTTTCTGCATTGCCCGATTCGATGCTCTGCCTTGCCAAACAAATAGATTCGTTCAAATCATCTGTTTTACCTGAAGCTTTAATAGCAAAACCTGCATTTAAAATTGCCATATCGCTTTTAGGCGATTTTTTACCTGAAACTATGTCTTTAATTATAGCAGCATTTTCGGCAGCGGAGAATGCCTGCAGTTCTTCAATGCCGCATAGCTTAAAACCTAACTCTTCGGGATCTATTTCATAGGAAATCTCTATTTCGTCATTAATTTCATACACCGTCGTCTTATCTGATAAACTAACTTCGTCTATACCGTCTTTGCCGTACACCACATAACCTCTTTTAAGTCCTAATAATTTTATCGCGCCGGCAATTTTTTTCCCTATTTCTCCGGAATATACGCCTATTACCTGATTTTTAGCATTAAAAGGGTTAGTTAAAGGACCTAATATATTAAATATCGTTTTAATTCCCAATTCTTTTCTTACCGGAGCCGCAAATTTCATAGCTCCATGAAACTTTGGCGCAAATAAAAAACCTATGTTAGTCTCTTCAATAGACTTTACGACAGTATTTATATCTGCTTGAATATTAACGCCTAATTCTTGAAGAACATCGGCGCTCCCGGATTTAGAAGAAACTGCGTAATTTCCATGTTTTGCAATTTTAACCCCTGCTCCTGCCGCAATAATTGCAGCACATGTGGAAACATTAAAAGTATTCTTGTAATCTCCGCCGGTTCCGCATGTATCAACAAGCTCAAATTGAATACTATCCGGTATCGCTGCTCCGACCGCATTGCTCCTCATAGCTTTAGCTGCTCCTACCATCTCAGCTACAGTCTCCCCCTTAGCTTTCAATCCTGTTAAAATTGATGCTATTTGCGCGTTGGTAAGCTCTCCGAGAAATATCCTATTAAAGATTTTAAACGTCTCATCTTCGGTTAAATCAATACCGTTTGTTAATGTTTCAATAATTTTTTTTATTTCCATATGTTTCACATCGTAAAAAATTATTAATTATATTTTTCCCTTGAAAAGTCAATATGGATTCAGGATGAAACTGTACACCGTATACGTTATACCCCTTAAGTTCTACTGCCATAATTTCATTGTCGTCTTTAGAATAAGCCGTAATATTTATAATATCAGGAATATTTTTTTTGCTTATTACAAGAGAATGATATCTGGTAGCTTCAAAAGATTCAGGAATATCTTTAAATAAAAGAGACGTTGAATCATGTTTTATAGATGAAACCTTTCCGTGCATTATATTCGCCGCTTGTATTATTTCCGCTCCAAATGCGTATCCTATAGCCTGATGCCCCAAGCATACGCCTAATATCGGTATCTTATTATAAAATTTTTTAATTATATCAACTGAAATTCCTGCTTCAGACGGCGATTTAGGACCCGGCGATATAATAATTTTATCAGGATTTATTTTTTTAATATTATCTATGCTGATGTCGTCATTTCTATACACAACTACTTTATGTCCCAATTCACCGACATACTGTACTATGTTGTAAGTAAACGAATCGTAGTTATCTATAACTAATATCATAATTAATCCCTATCTATCTAACTAACCGACTTACTATCGTCGCAAAGTTTGCCGGCGATATCGAAAGCCGTTATGAGATGCTTTAATTTATTTTCAGTTTCCGCAAATTCATTTTCAGGAGTAGAATCAAAAACTATCCCGCCTGCAGCTTGCACATAACATGCCGATTTATTAAATAGCGCGGTTCTGATAGTAATACAAAATTCCATTTTTTCGCACTTACCGTTATTCAAAAATCCAAAATATCCCACACCTCCGCCATACACTCCTCTTTTAGAATCTTCAATTTCGTTAATTAATTCCATTGCTCTCACTTTTGGCGCACCGGTTAGCGTTCCGGCCGGGAATGTTGCTCTGATAAGGTCAAACGCGTCAAATTTTTCATCTATCTCCGCAACTATATTTGTAACTATATGCTGAACATGCGAATATTTTTCTATATACATTAGTTTATCGACTTTGACTGTGCCTATTTTAGACACCTTTCCTATATCATTTCTTCCAAGATCCACAAGCATAACATGCTCAGCCCTTTCCTTCGGGTCATCAAGAAGTTTCAAAGCCAGCCTCTCGTCTTCTTCCGGATTGGAACCCCTTACGATAGTTCCTGCTATCGGTCTTGTTTCAATTATATTATCGGATAATTTAATTAAATTTTCAGGGGAAGATCCTGCTATAATAAAATCATTTATTTTAAGATAAAACATATAGGGAGACGGATTTACTATTCTTAAAGCGCGGTAAAAGCAAAAAGGATTGGGGAAATTTAAAATTTTCTTTCTTCTGGAAATTTGAATCTGAAATATATCTCCTTTAAGAATATAATCTTTAGCTTTTAATACTTTTTCTTTATACTGATTAAAATCAACTTCGTCAATTATTTCTGTATTTTTCGATTTTAAGTTTGGCTCAAATACCTTTTCAATATCCTCTTTGCAGCTCCTATTCCTTATTTTACCGACAATATTTTTAATATCATTAATTGCATCATCAAATTTTTCTTCTATATTTTCAGAAAAATCGTCATTTATAAGGAGAGCTACAATTAATATTTTTTGCAATAAAGAATCATATATTATAATATTTTTAGGAAGCATTAAAAAAAGGTCCGGCACATTGGTAACATCTTTTTTAGCTGCCGGAAGTTTTTCAATTAAGCTGCAGATTTCATAACCTAAATAACCGAATAAACCTGCTGTAAAATTTTCAGGAAGGCCTTCATTATATATTTTATATTGTGAAATTATTTCTTTAAGAAATGAAAATATATCTTTATTGTCAATTTCATCTAAACTGTAATTATAAGATGAAATATTATTTTTTTCAGCGAATTTGTTAATTATAATATTTTTATCTAAAAGACTGACGGTAAAATGAGGATTTAAACAAATAAAAGAATATCTCCCCCATTTGCCGACACCTTCAGCGCTTTCAAAAAAAAATGAAAAAGGCTCATCGGAAAATACGGAAAATATAGAGATAGGAGTTTCCATATCTCCGGTAATTTCTTTTATTATAGGAATTACATTGTATGATAATGCAATATCTTTTATATTGCTTTTGTTTATTATTGACATAATTAGGCAATTATATCATAATTTTCTTAAATTAAACATAATTATATATTGTTAAATCTTATAACGATGAGTGCATTAGATTTAATATTTGACAATATAAAATATAATTATGAAAGCTGCCGCAGCAGCAATAAATTTTATAATTCTTAATTATTTTTTTTAGAAATCTTATTATAAATTTAATAAAAAAAAGAAAAGCATCTATTTTCATTTCACGCCTTGCATGTACTTACAAAACAATGCCCGACATTAAAATAAATCAGATGCTTTTTATACTTTATCAATAAATTTAAAAAATACTTTCTAATTATTTATTTTTTTCTTGCTTGTCTTCCGAGACAAATTCAATAAATCCTAAAGGACTGATATCCCCTGCCCTGAACCCGGTTTTTATAATTCTTGTATAACCGCCGGGTCTTTCTTTGAATCTTGGACTGATTTCTCCAAATAATTTTTTTGTTGCGGACTTATTCCTCAATCTTGAAAAAGCCAGTCTTCTATTTGACGTAGTATCGTTTTTTCCAAGCGTTATAAGTTTTTCTATATAGCTTCTAATAACCCTTGCTTTTGGAAGAGTGGTTTCAATTCTTTCGTGTTCTATCATAGATGCCGCCATATTTCTCAAAAGCGCAGACCTATGGGATGACGTTCTATTTAGTCTAGACTTAATTTTTCTGTGACGCATTTTTTACCTCTGTCTATGTAGTTAATTCCTAATTATTTTCTTTTGTTTCTTCAATATTTTTAACATTATCTAATTTCATACCAAGACTAAGTCCCATGGTTGCAAGGACTTCTTTAATTTCATTCAGCGATTTTCTTCCAAAATTTTTAGTTCTCAGCATTTCATTTTCCGATTTTTGAACTAATTCAAATAATGTTCTGATATCAGCATTTTTCAAACAATTGGCCGACCTTACCGATAATTCTAATTCGTCAACACTTTTATGAAGATTATCATTATTTTTTTCTTCTACGATTATTTCTTCATTCGCATTATTGTTTTTTGGAAGCATTTGCTCCATTTCTTCAAAAGATACAAAAACTGACAATTGATCCTGCATAATTCCGGAAGCCTCTTTTAATGCATCTTCCGGCGTAATATACCCGTTTGTAAATATTTCCATCACCAATCTATCGTAATCTATTATTTTGCCTACCCTTGCGTATGAAACATCTACAGTAACTTTTTTAATTGGAGAATACGCGACATCAAGGGTAATAGTACCCAATGGCGCATCTTCGCGCTTTATAACCTCGCTTGAAACATATCCTCTGCCGCTAGTAACTAACATTTCAGCCTTAAAATGACCGCCTTTTGATATCGTAAACAATTTTTTTTCTTTATTTATAACTTCTATATTCTGAGACGTTTTTATATCCGAAGCAAATACATCTCCTTCAGTATCGGTATCAAGATAAACTGTCTCTTGTCCGCCATCTGAAAACAAGTTAAAATCAACCTCTTTTAAATTCAGGATTATTTCTGTAACATCCTCTGTGATACCTGGAATTGTGGAAAACTCATGATATACATTGTCAAACTTAACTTCTGAAATTTTATGCCCCATAATAGACGATAGCAATATTCTTCTTAACGAGTTGCCGATAGTAATACCGAATCCTCTTTCCAAAGGTTCAACAATCAATTTTCCATAATAATCCGTATATGTTTCCTTTTCAAATTCAATTCTTTTTGGCTTAATAAGTGAAAGCCAACTTTTTTTCATATTGCCTCCATAAAAAAATTATATTAGGCTCCTATTTTGAATACAGCTCGACAATAAGTTTCTCGTTTATTGAAGTAGCAATATCATCTCGTTCAGGATAATTCTTGTAAACGCCTTTATATGCATCCTTATCGACTTCCAACCAATTATAAGTATTTTTTCTAATGGACAATTCTATAGATTTGTTGACCAAGTCATTTTTTTTACTTTTTTCAGAGATTGTTATTTCGTCTCCAATATTCACAGTATATGACGGAATATCTAATTTTTTACCGTTGACTTTCACATGTCCATGTCGGATAAGTTGTCTTGAAAAAGAACGTGAACTCGCAAAACCCATTTCATAAATAACATTGTCTAATCTTCTTTCAAGCAATATTAATAGATTTTCTCCGGTTATACCTTCCATTTTTTCAGCTAAACGATAAACTTTTTTAAATTGTTTTTCCATAAGACTATATGTTTTTCTTAGTTTTTGTTTTTCTCTCAGCTGTTCTCCAAATTCAGAAAACTTGCCTCTTCCTCCTTTATGCTGACCCGGACCGTAAGCTTTTCTCTCAATAGCGCACTTATCCGTAAGGCACCTTTCACCCTTTAAAAAAAGCTTTAATCCTTCTCTCCTGCATATTCTACATCTGGCTTCAGTATATTTAGCCATTTATCAACCTCTTTATTAAAATTAATGTTATTAATAAACTTATTTGTAAATATAAATTAAAATACGCTCCTATAATCATCAGACGCGTCTTCTTTTAGACGGTCTGCAGCCATTGTGAGGTATCGGGGTAACATCTTTAATAACCGTAATGTTCAAACCGGAACTTTGAAGAGCTCTGAGAGCACTTTCTCTTCCGCTGCCCGGACCCTTAATATATACTTCGATGTTTGATACTCCATATTCGGAAACTTTTTTAGCGGCATTTTCTGCTGCTATCTGACCGGCATAAGGGGTACTTTTTCTTGAACCTTTAAAACCTGAACTGCCGGAGCTGGCCCAGGCAATAACATTGCCGTTTAAATCTGAAATACTTACTATCGTGTTATTAAACGTTGATTTTACATGAGCTATTGCATTCTGTATTGTTTTTTTTTCTTTTTTTTTCTTAATAGTCTTTTTCTTGTGTTCAGCCATTTATACCTCTTAAGTAATTCAAATTATTATAATTTCAATTAATAAAGTTTACTAATTAAATCTTAGCCGTATTTAAGCCTTTTTTAACGACCCTATAGATTTTCTCGGTCCTTTCCTCGTTCTGGAATTTGTTTTTGTCCTTTGACCTCTTACCGGCAAACCTTTTTTATGTCTGAGTCCTCTATATGAAGCTATATCGATAAGTCTCTTGATATTTGTTTGAATTTCTCTTTTCAGATCTCCTTCAACCTTAAATTTTTGGTCAATAGCCTGACGTATCAAATTAACCTGGTCTTCAGTGAGGTCATTAACTTTGATATTCAAATCAATGCCGGCATTAGACAATATTTTTTTTGAGGTAGATCTTCCTATACCAAAAATATAGGTCAAACCGATTTCAATCCTTTTATTTTTTGGTAAGTCAATACCTGATATTCTAGCCATTTATTCCCCCTATTTATCCCTGACGCTGTTTATGTTTTGGATTTTCACAAATAACTCGTACAACGCCTTTTCTCTTTACAACTTTACATTTATCACAAATTTTTTTTACCGATGATCTGACTTTCAATTTTTATACTCCTGTCTTATTTATTTTTCTTATTAATTTTATTATTTTGTTCTAAATATTATCCTGCCGCGCGTAAGATCGTATGGCGAAAGTTCAACAGTCACTTTATCGCCTGGTAAAATTCTTATATAGTGCATACGCATCTTACCGGATATATGTGCAAGCACTTTGTGTCCATTCTCTAATTCTACTCTAAACATAGCATTAGGCAGCGGTTCTAAAACAACGCCTTCAACCTCAATTAAATCTTCTTTTTTTGCCATATTCTAATTTGATTTCTCATTTATATAAATTTAATTTCTTACAATCAGCATTTAAGTTAAATAAACTATCAACATTAAGTTAAAATTTCCGGACCGTTTTGCGTTATAGCAACTGTATGTTCAAAGTGAGCGGATAAACCGCCATCTGTAGTTACAACAGTCCAATGATTTTTTTTTATTTTTACTTTATAATTCTTTTCATTTACCATTGGCTCAATTGCTATCACTAAACCTTCTTCAAGAATTACGTTATAATTCTTAATAATATAGTTAGGAACCTGCGGATCTTCATGTAATTTAAAACCCACACCGTGTCCGACAAAATCACGAACAACAGAAAAATTTTTGCTTAAAACATAACTTTCAATTGCGCCGCTTATTTTGCTCAAATCATTGCCTATCTTAGCTTGATTTATGCCCTCATACAAAGATTTTCTTGTTGTTTCAATCAGCTTATCGGCTTCTGCGGATATTGTACCTACAGCAACCGTTATGGCAGAATCTGCATAATATCCGTTATATACAACTCCGAAATCTAAACTTACTATATCTCCTTCGTGCAATTTCCTATCTGATGGAAAACCATGAACAACCTCTTCATTTATAGATACGCATACAGAATGCGGGAAACCGCTGTAACCCTTAAATGCACATTTAGCATTACAATAATTATGAACTAGCTCTTCAGCTTTCATGTCATAACTTTTTGTAGCCAAACCGGGCTTAGTTATCTCAGCTAAGCTATTTAGAACTTGATTCACTATTGTACCTGATTTTCTAATACCTTCTATATCGGCTTTGCTTTTTAATCTAATCATCTATCTGATAGATTATGAAAATTCATTAGCATCTTCATATATTTTTCTTAATAAAATATATTAAATATAAGATATCTGTTACACTTTTCATTTAGCGCAATTAATTCCTGCAATAATATCCTTTAATACGTCGTCCGCACTTTTATTTCCATTAATCTCTACAACTTTATTTTTTTTTCTGTAATATTCTATTAATGGATATGTTAACTTCTTGTAAACTTCCAATCTTTTTTTTATAACATCTATTTTATCATCTTCTCTTGTTATGAGTTTAACCTTACAATCATCACACAAATTGTCAAATTTTGGCGGATTAAATTTTAAATGATACACCCTATTGCATTTAGGACATATACGCCTGTTTGTTAACCTTTCATAAACAATATCGTCATCTATATTTATATATATAACGCCCTTAATAGATAAATTCAGCTCGTCTAATATTTGTTCGAATAGCTTATTTTGTTCTAAATCTCTTGGAAACCCGTCAAACAATAAACTTTTATCAGCGCCGGCTTTATTTTCTACAAACGATTTGACAACATTTTTAATCATTGAAACAACAATTTGGGCCGGTGCCAAATTGCCGTTGTCAATATATTTTTTAGCTTCAAGACCCAATAACGTTCGATTCTCGACATTCTCTCTCAGTATATCGCCTGTTGATATTAGTTTACAGTTATAGTAGTTTGCAACACTTTTAGCCTGCGTTCCCTTCCCTGCTCCGGGCGCGCCGATTAGAACGCAAATTAAATTATTTTTCATCTTTTTTTAGATGCTTTTTTCAATAAACTATCATAATTTCTATATAATAAATGCGATTGTATTTGAACAATAGTATCCATTGCAACAACAACTACAATTAATAGACCTGTACCTCCAAAGTAAAAAGGAACATGAAATTTATCAATTAAAATAGTAGGCAATAAACAGATTGCCGATACGTAAACTGCCCCGATAAATGTCACTCTGTTAAGAATTTTGTCTATAAAATTAGCCGTAGACTTTCCGGGTTTAATGCCGGGGACATTTCCGCCGTATTTTCTTAAGTCATCAGCTACCTCATCAACTTTAAATGTTATAGCAGTGTAAAAATAGCAAAAGAAAAAAATTAAAACTACAAATATTAAATTATACAAAAAGCCATCCGGATTTAAATATTGCGATACGGATTCAAAAAATGGGTCTTTTATAAAATTTGAAATAGTAGCAGGAAAAAGTAATATAGACATAGCAAATATAGGAGGAATTACTCCAGGCGTATTAACCTTAATCGGCAGATAACTAACCTGCCCGGAATACAATTTTCTGCCTACCATTTTTTTAGGATATTGTATAGGAATTCTTCGTTGTGCAGATTCTACGAAAACAATAAATCCAATTACGAGCGCCATCATTATAATAATTAAAATAATCAGCATAGGACTCAATTCCCCTGCGCCGACAAGTTTAAAGGTATTTACGGCAGCTGCCGGCAGTGCCGAAACGATACCTGCGAAAATAATTAGCGATATTCCATTTCCTATACCGTGTTCAGATATTTCTTCGCCAATCCACATAACAAAAACAGTACCTGCGGTTAAAGCAATTACAGAAACAATCATAAACGATAAACCGGGGTCGGATACAATAGGAATTCCGTTTGGACTTTTCATTGCCTGAATTCCGTAACTAATGCCGATAGACTGAAGTAATGCCAGACCGACGGTTCCGTATCTTATATACTGCATCAAACGTTTTCTTCCTGCTTCCCCTTCCTTTTGCAATCTATCCATTGCAGGAAAAACCATTGGAAGCATTTGGAAAATAATAGATGAACTAATGTATGGCATTATACCAAGAGAAAAAATAGAGAATCTTGACAAAGCTCCGCCCGTAAACATATTAAACATTCCAAATAAATTACTGTTTGCTTTATTAAAAAATGCAGTCAAAGCAACAGCATTAACGCCTGGAGTTGTAATATGCACACCGAGCCGGAATACTATAAACATCAATAACGTATAGAAAATTCTATTGCGCAGCTCAGGAATTTTACCTACATTTTCAAAACTTTGCGCCATTATATTATCTCGCTATTATATAATTTCAATTGTACCGCCAGCTTTTTCTATTTTATCTTTAGCGCTTTTAGAAATTTTATTACAGGTTATTTTGATTTTACGTTCTATTTCGCCTATGCCTAATATTTTAAATTTTTTACCTTTTATATTTTTTACTAAACCGGCATCTTTTAACATATAAATGTCAATATTTTCTTCTTTTAAACCTGCAATATCTTTCAAATTAACTATGATATAATCTTCCCTCAAAGGATTATTAAATCCTCTTTTAGGCACGCGTCTGATATATGGCATTTGTCCGCCTTCAAACCCAACTCTGACTCCTCCGCCGGCACGTGCGTTTTGACCTTTATTACCTTTGCCCGAAGTTTGGCCGTGACCCGAACCCTGGCCTCTTCCGATTCTTTTTTTCTTTTTATTTCCTAACTTGCTAAATTTATTTAAACTTATCATTTATTTTTCCTTATTTTCAAATCTTCTATTTATTAACTCTTTTTTATAATATAATGAAGATAAACATTTTATAGTAGCTCTCGCAACATTATGCGGATTTGATGAACCAATACTTTTTGCATATACATTTTTAATACCGCTCAATTCAAAAATTGCTCTCATAGCTCCTCCGGCGATTATCCCGGTACCTTCGGGAGCCGGTTTCATAAATACGTAGCCGGCACCAGCTTTTGCATCCTGTTCATGAGGAATGGTGTTCTTAAAGATTTTAACTTTCATTAAATTTTTCTTTGCCTGCTCCGTAGCTTTTCTAATCGCTTCCGGTACTTCTTTTGCTTTGCCTAGACCTATTCCGACATACCCGGCAGCTTCGTCACCAACGGCAACTAAAGCAGAAAAACCAAATCGTCTGCCTCCTTTAACAACTTTGGCTACCCTAGATATATGTATAACCTTATCTTTAAAATTTAAATCTTGTTTATTAGATATTTCCAAAGTATCCTCCTGAAACTAAAAAATTAAACCGTTTTCTCTTGCAGCGTCGGCTAATGCCTTAACTCTGCCATGATATATATATCCATTCCTATCAAAAGCAACTTCATTAATAGAATTTTTTTTGCAAAGCTCAGCAATTTTAGCGCCAATTATTTTTGCAGACTCAACATTTCCCGTATGCCCGCTAATTTCGCTTTTTATCTCTTCCGATAACGTCGATACTTGAACTAAGACTTTATTATCCAAAGAAAAAACTTGCGCATAAATATTATTTAGACTTTTATAGACACAAAGCCTGGGTCTTTTACTATTCCGCATAGCTTTTTTGATTTGAACTTTTCTTCTTAATCTTTTTTCTAATTTAGTTTTCATATTTATGCTTTTCCTTTTAAATTATTTTCCTGAAGCTTTACCGACTTTTCTTTTTATAATTTCATCGCTGTACTTTATGCCTTTGCCTTTATACGGTTCAGGTTTTCTATAGCTTCTTATCTTCGCCGCAACTTGCCCTACAAGATCTTTATCGTTTCCCGTAATTTTTAATAAGGTATTTTTTTCAACATTTATAGCTATTGTATCTGGAATGTTAAAGACAACAGGATGAGAATAGCCCAAGCTTAAGTTTAGCAAATTATTTTTCACTTCAGCTTTATATCCCACGCCAATAATTTCTAAATTTAAAAAAAAGCCGTTAAATACACCCTCTATACAATTTGCAATAATCGTACGCGTTAATCCGGTAAATTTTTCGTTATTTTTATCATCATCTGCCAGACCGACCGTAATTATGGAATCATTTATATTTACGGAGGATTTTTCAGGTAATTGTTTAGAAACTGAACCTTTTGGCCCGGTACATGTTAATATTTTATCTTCCAATTTGACCTTCACACCTGCCGGTATCGTAACCGGTTTTTTTCCTATCCTTGACATTATATTACATCCTATTTTTAATGATATATATATGGTTACATAATTTTTAATATTGACAAACCGCCTACATTTTTTTCTATACATTCATAATCTGAAATCACACCTTTAGAAGTTGTAAAAAGTTCAATACCCAGACCGTTTTTATACGGTTTAATATCTTTAACACTCTTATAGCGTCTTAGACCGGGGGTACTAGTCGCTTTCATTTCAATAACTAAAGGTTTCTTTTTATTAGTATACTTCAAAACTACTTCAATCGATTTCTTAGCAATATTTTCAACATCAATTATTGCAACGGATTCTATAAATCCATTTTTCAATAAATTTTGACATATTTCTTCTTTGATTTTTGAATACGGAATCACAACAGATTTTTTACCTGCCGAAGAAGCGTTTTTAATTCTAATTATTAAATCTGAAATAGGGTCATGCATTTATTATCTCCCAATATGCAATTTGTAAAAATTAATCTATATAAAATAGACCTAAATAAAAAAAATGGAAAGAATAAAACAATTATAAATTAATTTCGAAGTGATATTGTATTATAATTTATTAAAATAAACAACCTTTATTGCTATGTTTAGATAATTTCCAAAATTATGTAATGAGAAATAGTTTTACCAGCTGGATTTGGTAATTCCAGGAATTTCACCTTTGCTTGATAAAGTTCTAAAACATATCCTGCACATATCAAATTTTCTGTAATAACCTCTTGGTCTGCCGCAAATCGGACACCTGTTATGCTGTCTTACTTTGAACTTTGGTTTCCTAAAAGCTTTTATAAATAATGATTTCTTTGCCATACACCTATCCTCTAATTTTTAAAAGGAAATTTAAATGTTTTTAATAAATTGTAAGCTTCTTCATCCGTGTTTGCGGTAGTTACGATTGTGATATTGAACCCCTTTAATTTTTCAACAAGCTCATAACTTACTTCAGGGAAAATAATTTGCTCCTTAATTCCGAAAGTATAATTACCTCTGCCATCGAAAGATTTTTTTGAAACGCCCTTAAAATCCCTAACTCTAGGCAGAGCAATATTAATCAATCTATCAAGAAAATCATACATTTTTTTGTTGCGTAATGTAACAAAACATCCAATCTCTTGTTTTTCTTTAAGTTTAAATGCTGCTATAGATTTTCTAGCCTTTGAAACAACCGGATGCTGTCCGGTTATTTTTGCCAATTCTTCAGATGACTTTTCTATTATTTTTGGATTTGAAGTAGCTTCTCCTAAACCCATATTAATAACTATTTTTTCTAACCTCGGAATTTGATGTATATTTTTATAATTGTGTTCATTCATAATTTGAGGTATTATTTCTTTGTTATACAGTTCCATATATCTTGATATCACTTTTTATTTCCCCCAATTAGAGCTCAGTTCCGCACTTTTTACATATGCGTACTTTTTTATTATCATCTTTTGTCTTAGTAGAGTATCTAACGGCTTTCTTGCACTTTGGACAATAAATTCCAACATTAGAAATATCTATAGAGCCTTCTTTGTCTATTATACCGCCCGGCTCTTGCGCGCTTTTAGGCTTAACATGCCTTTTAATCATATTAACTTTTTCAATTATTACTCTGTCATGTTTTTTGTCTATACGAAGTATTTTGCCTGTTTTATCTTTTTCTTTGCCAGCCAATACTTGCACTAAATCATTTTTTTTTAATTTAATAGTCATATTATAAAACCTCTGGAGCTAAAGAAATAATTCTTGTGAATTTCCTTGCTCTTAATTCTCGGGCAACCGGACCGAAAATGCGGGTACCTATTGGCTCCTTTTGAGCGTTAATTAGAACAGCAGAATTATTATCGAATTTAATATATGTACCGTCAGAACGTCTTGTTTCTTTGGCAGTTCTAACAATTACGGCTTTAGCCACATCGCCCTTTTTAACTTTAGAATTAGGAACAGCTTCCTTAATTGATACAACAATCGTATCACCGATAGAAGCATATTTTCTTTTTGAACCGCCCAATACTTTAATGCACATGAGCTTTTTAGCTCCGGAATTATCTGCGGATGTTAAAATTGTCTGCATCTGTATCATTTTATATTCCCCTAAATTTATTTTCTATTAAATCACTTTTCTAATACTTTCTTGAGATTCCACTTTTTGTCTTTCGAAATAGGTCTCGATTCGCAAAACAAAACTTTATCACCTACTTTTGCAATATTATTTTCATCATGCACTTTATATTTTTTAGCTGTTTTTATAAATTTTTTGAAAAGCGGATGCATTACTAAATTAGATACTGAAACAACTATAGTCTTGTCCATTTTATCAGAAGCTACATTGCCGATAAATGTTTTTTTCATTTTATACCTCTATTTCTTTCGTTTAATGACGTCTTTATCCAAGCGATCTGTTTTTTTAATAATTTTAATCTCTTGGGATTTTCTAAAGAGCCTATAGATTTTTGTATTCTCAAATTAAACATTTCTTTTTTAATATCATCTTCTTTTACTTGAAGTTCGGGTAATCCCATAGTTTTTATTTCTTGATATTTATATTTCATTATTAAAATTCACCTCTTTCAATAAAAATGGTCTTAATTGGCAATTTATGAGATGCGAGCCTTAATGCTTCTTTTGCTACTTCCTTGGAAATCCCGCCCATTTCATACAAAATTAATCCTGGACGTGAAACAACAACCCATTCCTCTACGCTGCCTTTACCTTTACCCATTCTGGTTTCAGCGGGCTTCTTCGTTATAGGTTTGTCAGGGAACACCTTTATCCAAACCTTTCCGCCTCTTTTTACAAACCGGGTCATTGCAATTCTGGCAGCTTCAATTTGACGAGATGTTATATATCCGCATTCTAAGGCTTTCAATCCGTAATCGCCAAAGGCAATAGAATTACCGCGCGTCGCAACACCTTTCATTCGTCCTTTCATTTGTTTTCTAAATTTTGTTTTAGACGGCATTAACATTGTAATTCACCTATTTATTTATTATCTTATATCGTTAATGTTTCAATAATTTATTACTTATGCCAAAAAAAAAGCTGCGAGCAAATATTATTATTAAAGAATATCGCCTTTATATATCCATACTTTGATGCCTATCTTTCCGTAAGTCGTATTTGCTTCTGCAACACCATAATCTATGTCTGCCCGAAGAGTATGCAGCGGCACTCTTCCTTCTTTATACCACTCCGTTCTCGCTATTTCCGCGCCGCCTAACCTTCCGCCGCACGAAATTTTAATGCCTTTTGCTCCACTTTTCAATGCCAAGTTGACACTGCGTTTCATAGCTCTTTTGAAGGCGATTCTTTTCTCAAGCTGGGATGCAATTCCTTCAGCTACCAACACAGAATTAATTTCGGGTTTTTTAATTTCCAGTATATTAATACTTAAATCTTTATCATTAACCTTTGCAAAACCGGAAATTGAAGCTTTTAAAGTATCGACTTCAGAACCTTTTTTCCCTATCACCATGCCCGGTCTTGCAGTATATATATTTAAAATTAGCTTGTCAGACTTGCGCTCAATATCGATTTTACCGACGCCTGACGAATACAACTTATTTTTTAAGAATTTACGAATCTTTATGTCTTCATGCAGATAAACATGATAATCTTTTTTGTGATACCATTTTGAATCCCACGTCTTATTAATTCCCAATCGTAAACCTATTGGATTAACTTTTTGGCCCAAATTAACCTCCGATATTATTTTTCATCAAGTATTATTTTTATTGTGCTCATTCTTTTTTTTATAGTTGCTGCTCTGCCCATTGCTTTTGGCATGACTCTTTTCAACGAAAATGACATGTTTACAAATGCCGTAGATATAAATAAATTATCAATGTCAACTTTGCCGGTATTTAAGGCATTAGCAATAGCCGATTTTAATAACTTATATATAATACTTGACGATTTTTTGTTTGTAAATTTCAAAATATTAAGGGCATCATAAACTTTCTTCCCTCGCACCATATCTATAACTAATCGAGCTTTTTGCGGTGAAACTCTTATATATTTAGCCTCTGCATGAAACTGCATATAAACCTCTCTTAATTTTATTTAGAGCCTGTTTTTCCAGCCCCTTGTTTAACTTTCGCTTTTCTATCGCCAGAATGCATAGTGAAAGTCCTTGTAGCGGAAAATTCGCCTAATTTGTGACCGACCATATTTTCAGATACAAAAACAGGTATAAATTTTCTCCCGTTGTGTACTGCGAATGTATGACCAACCATATCAGGAGTTATATCAGACCTTCTGGACCAAGTTTTAATAATTTTCTTATCATTATTAGAATTTGCTTTATCTATTTTTTCAATTAACGATTTATCAATAAATGGACCCTTCTTAATAGACCTTCCCACTATAATCCTCCAGAATTACGGCTTTCTTCTTTTTATTATGTATTTAGACGTAGCTTTATTTTTTCTAGTTTTATAACCTTTTGTCGGCACTCCCCAAGGAGTTACGGGATGTCTGCCTCCTGATGTCTTGCCTTCTCCGCCGCCATGAGGATGGTCGACCGGGTTCATAGCAACACCCCTAACAGAAGGTCTTTTTCCCAGCCATCTCGATCTGCCTGCTTTACCGATACTTATATTTTCATGGTCAATATTGCCTACCTGTCCAATTGTAGCATAACATCCTTCAGGAACAATCCTATATTCGCCGGAAGGCATTTTTAATTGACCATAACCGTTATCTTTCCCAATTAGCTGCGCATAAACTCCTGCACTGCGTGCTAATTGACCGCCTGAATTTGGTTTTAATTCAATATTGTGAATCATAGTGCCGACAGGAATTTTAGAAAGCGGCAGACTATTGCCAACCTGAATATCAGCTTCTTCTGATGCGATAACCTGCTGGCCTTTTTTAAGCCCATTGGGGCATAAAATATATCTTTTTTCTCCATCAATGTAATTTAATAGAGCTATTCTTGAAGTTCTATTCGGGTCATATTCTATTTCAGCTACGG
Organism: bacterium; assembly: GCA_021825865.1. Classification (GTDB taxonomy): domain Bacteria; phylum SZUA-79; class SZUA-79; order Acidulodesulfobacterales; family Acidulodesulfobacteraceae; genus Acididesulfobacter. The sequence goes on along the minus strand of JAKAFU010000013.1, from coordinate 2,454 downwards.
TAGCAGGAATATTTCTTTTATTTCTTTTAAAATCTATAATCCTATATTTTGTTTTATGTCCTCCACCCTGATGCCTGACTGTAATACGTCCGTAATTATTCCGTCCAGCCTGCTTTTTGTGTGCAGCAGTTAAATTTTTTTCAGGAGTTTCCCTCGTTATTTCAGAAAAATCGGAAACACTTTGAAACCTGCGTCCGCTGGATGTAGGCTTATATTTTTTTATTTGCATAAACTTAATTCTCCTATTATACTTCTAGTGCACTGATATGTTGACCTTCTTTTAATTTAACATACGTCTTTTTAGTATTGGACAATTTGCCTGTATATTTACCTATTCTTTTAAATTTCCCTCTATTTATCAATGTTTTAATACTATCAACTTTAACATTAAAAAACTTTTCTATAGCTATTTTTATTTCATTTTTATTAACATTTTTATTAACATTAAAAACATATACATTCTGAGTTTCTCTTAAACCCAAACTTTTTTCGGAAAGTATCACCTTTTCAATTATTTTATGCAATTCTTTCATTGTAATAATTTCACCTCTAATTTGTTAAGTGCTGATTTGCTAATAATAATATTCTCATATTTTAATAAATCTACTATATTAAAGTTATCTACCGTTGATATTTTATATTTATATAGATTTCTAGCCGATTTTATAATCTTATCGTCACTTTCCGGTAATATTAGCATACCTTTATCAATATTTAAGTTCTTAAAAATATTAACCATAAACTTAGTCTTAATATCTGATATTTCAAAGTCTTCTATGAATGTTATTTTCTTGTCTTTATATAATTCTGCAAAGAGCGATTTTAATGCTCCTTTTCTTGCTTTTTTAGGCATATCCATATTGTAGTTTCTTTCAGAACTAGGACCAAATATAACGCCGCCGCCTTTCCATAACGGAGAACGGCTTGAGCCTGCTCTTGCTCTTCCGGTGCCTTTTTGCTTCCATGGTTTTTTTCCGCCGCCGGATACTATCTTTCTGTTTTTTGTCGAAGCAAGACCAAGTCTTTTATTGGCTTGCGTCAACAAAACATATTGCTTAATTAGAACCTCATTTAAAGGAAAAGAAAAAATTGCATCATTTAATACAATATCATCTACTTTTTTATTATCAATATTAATCAGTTCAGCTGTCTGGGACATTTCACACCCTTTATTTTTTATATATAAAAAAATATAAATTATAAAAACAATTTTATTTTTTATTCATTTAGCAGATATTATATATAATATTTTTTTTATATTAATTTATTTAACTATCTTTCTTCCTGATTCATTAGCCACATATATGTAAACAATATTACCGTTAGCGCCAGGAACAGCTCCCTTAACATATAACAAATTATTATCCTTATCAATTTTAATAACTTTCAGATTTAACACGCTTATTTTATCATTACCCATGTGTCCAGGCATATGCAGTCCTTTAAAGACCTTCGAAGGATATGAAGATTGACCTATTGAACCAGGTGCGCGATGAAAATTTGAACCGTGTGTATCCTTCCCGCCCTTAAATCCCCACCTTTTAACAACTCCCTGAAATCCCTTTCCTTTTGAAGTACCGGAAACACTTACATTTTTAATCCCGTCGAAGACTGAGACATTATAAACCTCTCCGACATTAACGGAGGCAATATCATCTAATATTCTAAATTCTTTTAATATTTTTACAGGGTTTATATTGTTTTTTTTAAAATGGCCTAACTCCGGCTTGTTAACTTTATAGGATTTAATCTCTCCATAACCAATCTGTACCGCGTCATAACCATCTTTTTCAACAGTTTTTTTTGTTACCACCGTACATGGTCCCGCCATCAGAATAGAAACCGGTACTATACCGCCATCATCGTTGAAAACTTGAGTCATTCCAACCTTTTTACCTATTAGTGCTTTTAACATATTTAGCGCTCCAAGTTCAATTATATCTGTTTTATATCGACATCAACGCCTGAAGATAAATCTAATTTCATTAAGGCATCAATTGTAGCCTGAGTTGGCTCAACCAAGTCAATTATTCGCTTATGCGTTCTCATTTCAAATTCTTCTCTAGATTTTTTATCTACATGAGGAGACCTTAATACGCAATATTTATTTATTTTAGTCGGCAAGGGAATGGGTCCGCTAACCTTAGACCCGGTCCTTCTTGCAGTATCAACTATTTCCTCAACCGAATGGTCCAATAATTTATGATCAAATGCCTTTAGTCTTATACGAATTTTTTGAATTTCCATTTTTTATATAGCACCTATAAATATTAGGAAGCTACAACTCCTTTAATATAAATAATAAAGATTAATTATTAAAATGCATCAGTATTTTTATTCTACAACCTCTGTTACCACACCGGCGCCCACCGTATGTCCGCCTTCTCTTATGGCAAATCTCAGTTCCTTTTCGGCTGCTATAGGCGTTATAAGTTCAACCGCCATAGATACGTT